>CAZQOX010000105.1:0-5050 GCA_964594895.1 uncultured Candidatus Bathyarchaeia archaeon | reverse complement strand
AGAACGGCTTCATACTCGACGGCTTCCCGCGGAGCACCCCGCAGGCCGAGTTCCTGGACGGGTTCCTCGAGCAGCACGGCCTGAAGCTGGACTACGTGATCCACGTGACTCTCGACGACGAGGCCATAGTCAAGAGGCTGAGCAACAGGCGCAGCTGCCCCAGCTGCGGAGAGGTCTACCACCTCGTATCCAAGCCTCCGAAGAAGGAGGGGGTATGCGACAGGTGCGGCTCCGAGCTAATGCTACGCGACGACGACAGGCCTGACGTGATCAGGAACAGGCTGGAGGTGTACAGGGAGAAGACTCAGCCCCTGCTGGACAGATACAAGGAGAAGGGCTTGATACGGGAGGTTCCGGGGGATCACCCAATTGGCCGGCTCCCGGAGCTGCTGAGGAACGCGCTCGGCTAGGTCTTGTAGCCGAACTTCCTGAGAAGCCCTTTCCTCCACTCTATGCCTTTCTCGTCCTCGACTCCCTTGCTCTTGCTTCCGTCGATGACGCCCATGATGCCTCTGCCCTGCTCCGTCTCGGCGACGATGACCTGGAGCGGGTTGGCCGTGGCCGCATATATCCTGCAGACCTCTGGCACCATCTTGAGCTGGGTGAGCACGTTGATGGGGTAGGCGTCCCTCATGACCACGTTGAAGCTGTGGCCGCAGCTCAGCGCCTCCGCGTTCTCTATGGCCACCCTCCGGAGCTCGTCGTCGTTGCCGTCGTGCCTGACGAGGCAATCGCCGCTGGACTCGCAGAACGCCAGCCCAAACTTGATGGACGACGAGGAGGAGACGAGGGCCTCGTAGACGTCCTCCACGGTCTTGATGAAGTGACTCTGCCCCAGGATGACGTTGCATCCCTCCGGGACCTTCAAATCCACTATCTTCAGATCCATCTAGACAACCGTGAAGAATCTCCGGGTCCGGGTTTTTAACGGCTTCGCGGACCGTTGACCCGTGACGCTCTACGGGGCCCCTATCTGCGGTGGGGGGTCATGGGCATGTACTCGACTGAGGGTCTTCTCTGCTGCTGCCCCATCTTGTAGAGGTTCATGAGCTGGTACACCTCCTTGGGGAGCTCGTTCTTGGCGCACTGGCCCAGCAGTTCGCAGACAGCCTCAGAGGTGACTGGGAAGTCGTGGGTGTACTTACCAGTCACGAGGTCCTCGATTATCTTCTCGACCCGCTCGGGAGGATACTTGTCCTCTATCAGCTTCCTGACGACGCCTTTCATCTGGTCTACGGCCTTCCGCGCCTCCTCGGCCAGGTACAGGGTCTCGTCGTCTGTCTCGTCTGTCTTCTTACGCTCCACGACCTTGAGTATGCTTGACGCGGAGTAGGTGCCCTTCTGTGTCCCTATCTGGGGGTCAACGGGCCCCAGGACGGCGTGGGGGTCCATGAGTATCTCGTCCGTGGCCAGTGCGATGAGGGTGCCGCCGCTCATCGCGTAGTGGGGCACCATGACAGTCGTCTTGCCCCGGTGCTCCTTGAGGGCGAACGCGACCTGCGTCGCCGCGAGGGCGATGCCCCCCGGGGTATGAATTATGAGGTCTATGGGCTGGTCGTCCGGCGTCATCCTTATGACCCTGAGGAGGTCCTCGCTGTCGTCGATGTCTATGTACCTGGATATGGGTAGCCCGAAGAGGCTGAGGGTCTCCTGCCTGTGTATGAGGCTCACAACGTTAGTGCCCCTCTTTTTACCCAAGTCTTTCAAGGCAGCAGAACGCGCGTTCTGTAGCATGGTCTGCTGCAGCCTCGGGTAGAGGATGGTGAAGAACAGGAAGATGACCCATACGTTGCTTAACAGTGCGTCAACTACGGCCATGTTGAACGGATGGATCAGGTAGATTGCGATGTAAAAACGTTGTTCAACCTATCTTCGCATCAACGTTTTACGCGGTAAGGTTTTAGAGTAGCAATACAGAGGAATGGTTGATGGGCAGACGCAACAGTGAACCGGACGACTACGACGACCGCATAAGCGGTTGGCACCACAGCCTAGGCTGGGGAAACGGCACCGAGAGCGTCGCGCCCTACGTACCGACCCCGGTTAACGTCGTGCGCCAGATGCTGATAATAGCCGAGGTCGGCCCACACGACGTCCTATACGATCTAGGCTGCGGCGACGGCAGGATACTGTTCACGGCCGTCGAGGAGTTCGACATCTCCCGCGCCGTGGGCTTCGAGCTCAACCCCCGGATGGTGGAGTCGACCAGGCTCAAGATAGAGGATAAAGGCCTCAACGGCAGGGTCAAGGTCGTCGAGGGCAACTTCTTCGAGGAGGACCTGTCGGAGGCCTCTGTGGTCACCCTCTACCTGACGACGTCGGGTAACGCGAAGCTTAGGCCCAAGTTCCATGACGAGCTCCGGAGTGGCGCCCGCATCGTGAGCCACGACTTCCCGATAGTGGACTGGGTCACCGCGAAGCTTGACCAAGGGTACTACAGCGTAGGCAGCCACAAGATATACTTCTACAGGGTACCGCAGGCGTACAACTCGAATCCGCCTGAGAAGAAGGATCGGGAAGAGGACAGGTGGGACCGGTTGAAACGCCTATTCGATAGGGGTCAGTAGACTCCTAGCGCGAGCGCGATTATGGCCATCCTTGCCCAGATGCCGTGGTGCACCTGCTTGAAGTAGAGGGCGCCCGGGTGGCTGTCCACCTCCGTGGCGATCTCGTTGACCCTGGGCAGCGGGTGCATGAGCACCATCCCCTTCTTGGCCTTGGCCATCATCTTGTTGTCGATGACGTAGGCGTCGGCGAACTTCCTGTATTCGTCCTCGCTGGGGAACCTCTCTTTCTGGATGCGGGTCGCGTAGAGCACGTCAAGGTCGCCGATGACCTTGGTTAGGTCCTCCTTCGCCTCCCACTCCACCTTGCCCCCGGTGTCTTTGATGACATCGTCGCGCATGGCCAGCTTCTTGGGGCTGATGAGCTTGAGCTTGACGTCGTAGTTGCTGAGCCCGATCATGAGGCTGTGGACGGTCCTGCCGTAGAGCAGGTCTCCGCAGAGCCCGATCGTGAGCCCGTCGATGGATCCCTTGGCGTGCTTGATGCAGTGCATGTCCAGCACGGCTTGTGTGGGGTGCTCCCAAGGGCCCGACCCGCCGTTGAGGATGGGGATGCTCGCGACGGCCGCGGCCTTCCTGCTGCTCCACTCGTCGGGGTGCCTCATGGCGATTATGTCCACGTAGTTCTCCACCGTCTTGATGGTGTCCTCCATGGTCTCGCCCTTCTTGACGCTGCTGACGCCTGGGTCGGCGAACCCCGTGACGCCGCCGCCGAGCCTGAGCATGGCTGACTCGAAGCTGAGCCTGGTCCTCGTGCTGGGCTCGAAGAAGAGGGCGCCCAAGACCCTTCCCTTGGCAATGTCCGTGGCCTTATGCTCAAGAGGCATCATCTCGTCCGCGACGCCTAGGATGAAGTCGATCTCGTCTCGGCTGTAGTCCCTCATGGAGATGAAGCTCTTGCCTTTGAAACGCGATGCGCTTACCATGTCTCACACAGTAGAGGTGAATGCTCGCTCATCTTATAATAATAACGCGTCCAGCGTGATGCAAGCCACATAAAATGGAGTCCTGATGTATAATCATAAAATACGAGATACCTGACTCGAATCTAGGGGCGGACGCCTTGGCCGTGGAGAAGATACCCGACCTAGATAGCTGGAGGAAGATAGGCGAGATGACATCGAGCCTCGGCACCATCTATGACCTGTACGAGAGCCCGGACCAACGGAAGGTAGCCCAGGTGGACAAGAACCTCGTGATCTACCTCATCATGGAGGACGGCAAGCTCTCCTACATGAACCACAGAACCATAGACGCCCTCCAACGCATGAAAGAGGTAGAGGAGTTCCTCAGCGAGAAGGTTAGGCGACCAGAGCTCTAGGGCTCGGGGTAGATCCCCATACGTTTCAGCAGCTCCACCAGCGTGGGGGTCAGCTCGTACTCGGCGAAGCCCTCCGGCGCAACCCACGCCGCGTCCAGGGCGTCGTCCATGGGCCTCAGCTCTCCGCTCAGCGGCCTCGCGTTGAAGTCGATTATTATGAAGTGGTACCTCGCGTCTCCGTCGGTGTCCCGGACTATCTTGTCCACCACGTCGACCCGGTCAAGGATCTCGACTCTGAGCCCCGTCTCCTCCAGCGCCTCCCGGACGGCGGCGTCCGCGGCCCTCTCCCCCACCTCTATGAGGCCCCCGGGTATGGACCATAGACCGGCGTCCGGCTCGGCCGCCCTCTTGACGAGCAGGTAACGCCCATCCTCCTCTATGAGGACGCCCACTCCGACGATGGGTCTGCTGGGGTACAGCCTATGGGACATGACGACCGTCTCATGATTGAGCCGCGGAGGATATATGTTAGTCGTCCAGAGGAGGCGTCTCACGTCCCGCCATCTCCATGTGGATGAAGCGGCTCATGGGTGTGCTGAGGCTCGAGGCGGGGTACAGCTCAGGCAGCACCTTGACCCATATGGGGAACCTGCACTTGAGGGCGGTGCCCTTGACGATGGCCTCCCCGGGAGGCAGGTTTCCTATGAGCTCGGCGAACTCGTTCCCCATGATCTCGGCCATCCTGGCCTTGTCGACGTCCTCGAGGCTGTGGCATATCACGTTGTTGGCGCACTGGGTGACCACGGTCTTCTCCACGGTGCTCAGCCTCTGGGTGACGATCCACAGCCCGACGCCGTTGCGGCCGCCGTTGGTGGCTATCTCCTTGATGACGCCCAGCAGCTTGCCTCTGCTGTCCTTCTCCCCTATCTCGAAGACGCCTCGCTGGGGCGCGTAGTACATGGCCTCCTCCAGCACGACGATGCAGCCGAACCCTCTGTTCTCGAGGGCCTCTCCGAATATCCTTCTGAGCACCTGGGCGACGACAAGTTGCCTCTGGCTCCACGTGTCCCTCCCCTGGCTGAGGTCCATCAGCACCACGCGGCGGTCCTTCAGGAGACCCACGGGGTCCAGGGGCTCCATGTCGCCGTCCGGTATCAGCTTGCTGCCCGCGACGGCGTTCACCACCTGCTGCCTGTAGCTCTCGAACTCCTCGTCTTTCTTGTTG
>CAZQOX010000104.1:0-5060 GCA_964594895.1 uncultured Candidatus Bathyarchaeia archaeon | reverse complement strand
GGCCTGACGCTCCTGAGCTCCGGCCTGACCCCCTCCAAGGCCTTCTCGTAGGACACGAAGGCCTGGCCGCCCCTCAACGACTTGACTAGGTGCTCCCTCAACACGTCCATTTCGTTCACCATTGACCGTATTCACTCAAATTTTGGTCTCATAGTATTTGAAATGATGGCTTCCTTTTCAGTATGGTGCCGACATGGTGTTTCTCGGTTCATCGTATGATTATCCATTATTAATCGCCGATCCCCGTTAGATTAGGTGAAGATGGATCGACCGACAGTCCCGCTAGGGAGTTTTTAGAGGCCCTGAGCTTAAAGCACCCAGGCATCGAGGTTCCTCTGTACAAGTTCAGGGAGTGGTACAGCGAAGAGAGGCAGATATTCTTCGACTGCGGGGGCTCAAACCTTGAGACGTGTCTGTCGGAGGTCAGGGGAAGAAAGGATCACCCGGGCTTCAGGGTCTTCTTCGTGGTGAGAGACAGGTCCACAGACTCCTGCCTGGTCATGGACGTGGTGTACCCCAACGCCTTCAACCACAGCCTCGACGCCTGGATAGACAGGTATCACAAGGTGCTCAAGGCGGGGTGCTACATGATCCTCGAAGGCCAGGGAAAGGAGTACGTCGAGCATCTAGGGGTATCATACACGGATTGACGCGGCTAAAGGATCGCTTGCTGCACGCCTAATTGATCGCGTATTAGTTGATAGAAGGCTCTAAATTCCCCCGTCTCGACCAGATCTTGGGAAGTTGATGAAATGGAGTTCAGTGAAGTGATAAAGCGTCGGAGAAGCATACGACGGTACAAGAGCTCACCCGTGCCGAGGGAGACCGTGGTCAAGATCCTTGAAGCCGCCAGACTGGCCCCCTCGGCCAGCCACAGGCAGCCATGGCACTTCGTGGTGGTCGAGGACCATGATAAGATAGTGAAGCTCGCCGGGAACTCGAGGTGGGCGGCTGAGGCTCCCACGATGATCGTCGGGTTGGCTGACCCTGACGCCTCCCCCAACTGGTGCCTTCACGACCACGGGATCGCCTTCGAGCACATAGTCCACGCCGCCACGGATCAGGGGCTCGGGACGTGCTGGATGGGCCAGACGCGTAGGGACCGTGAAGTCAAGGAGATACTGGGCATCCCCGACAGGCTCAAGGTCGTCGCCCTCACGCCCCTGGGGTGGCCGGATGAGGTCCCTGCGCCCAAGGAGCGTAAGACCCTGGGAGAGATAGTTAGCTGGGGGGAATACGGAGAAAAGTCGTAGACGTTTTACGGGTCGATTCGCTGTGGGGTTCTCTCCCCTGACCCTCAGCAGCATAGTGGTGGCGTTGAACGCGTTGTAGCTGAGGAGTACGGGGGGAAACCTTGTTGCCAGTCGACAGGTTTGAGTTCATAAGGGCGCCTTGCTTTTTTCAAGATAAATGACTAGAATCCCGTCCATGAGGCGACGCGACCGTGTCTCTCGGGTGTCCCTGCCGTACTAGGGGCGGCCCTACTGGGGGAGACGCCTGCGCCGAGAAAAAAGTAATATGTGTGTCGGGCGTCGATGGTGTGGTATCTTTGAGCGAGACGGGGGAACGGGTGGAGAAGGGTAACAGGCTGCTCGTGGGGATGGTGGTGCTGCTGCACATGCTGAACCACATGGTGAGCGGCGGCCTCCCCATTCTCTACCCTGACATCATGGAGGAGTTCGATCTCAGCTACGGCCAGCTGGGGCTGCTGCGGTCGGCGTCCACCCTGGCCGCGGGTTTCCCGCAGATGTTCGTGGGTTTCCTGAGGCGGTGGTTCCCGGGCCGGGTCCTCATAGGCGCCGGGAACATCGTCAACTCCGTGATGAACATAGGCATCAGCGTCAGCAGCGGGTTCTACCAGTTCCTCGTCCTCACCGTGCTGGGCGGTGTGGGGAGCAGCGCGCAGCACCCCGTGGGCGCGTCCCTGATAACGACGGCGACCGAGCCCTCCAGGCGGGGGAGGATGCTGGGTCTCAACCAGGCGGTGCCGTCGCTGGCGTTCTCGCTCACGCCCCTGCTGGCGGCCTACCTGGTGATCAGGATGGGGTGGAGGGCCACCCTGGGCGTGCTGTCCGTCCCCGCCCTCGTCGCCTCGCTGATACTACTCTTCCTGGTTAAGGGGGGAGAGTCGGCGGAGGCCAGGACGCGGGACGCGTTCAGCTGGGGCAGGCTCAGGGAGTCCCTGCGCAACCGTAACGTGATGGCCATCAGCGTGTTGAGGAGCGTCATGGCGTTCAGGATGGGGGTGAGGACGTTCCTGCCGCTGTACTTCATAAACGTGCTGGGGGTGACGGCCGAGACCTCAAGCCAGCTGTACTCGGTTATGCTCTTCGGCGGCGTCCTGGGGCCCTTCTTCTGGGGGTACCTCAGCGACAGGATGAACCGGAAGCCCCTCATAGTAGGCGTCATGGCCGGGTCCGGCGTCCTCTACTTCCTGCTCCAGTTCGTGGTGGACGTGTGGCTCCTCGCTGGGGTGCTGTTCATGATCGGGTTCCTGGTGCAGACGGTCATCGTGCAGAGCGTGCTGTCAGACTCGGTGCCCCGCAGCCAGCTTGACCAGATCTTCGGTTTCTACTTCACACTAGGGTTCACGCTGGCCTCTGTGTCCAGCGTCTTGTTCGGGTACATCGTGGAGTTCTTCGGGTTTGGCTGGGGGTTCACGTACGTCGCGGCGGTGACGCTGGTCTCGATGCTGCCGGCGTTCTTCATATCCGAGCCTCGGAACACGGAGAAGGCTGGCCTTACGCCCTAGTTCTTTCCGGATAGGTACCTGTGTATCGACTGGGCCGCCGTCCTTCCCTCGCCTAAGGCTTGGATCACCGTGGCCCCTCCGCTGATGCTGTCCCCCCCGGCGAACACCCCGGGGATCCCTGTCTGCAGGTTCTCGTCGACCTGAATCCCTCCCCACTTGTTTACTTCGAGCCCCTCGGCGCGTTCAAGGAACAGCCTGTTAGGCATCGTACCTATGGCTTCAATGACTGTGTCAAACTTTTCCCTGAACTCGCTTCCCTTGAAGGGTAATGGCCTCCTCCTACCGCTTATATCGGGTTCACCCAACACCATGCGTACCAGGTCCAGGCTCTCGACCCACCCGTCTCTACCGTTGATCTTTATCGGGTTAACCAGCTCGCGGAAGATCACGCCCTCCTGCACCGCGTGCTCGAACTCCTCCGCCCTCGCGGGTGCCTCCGTTCTCGTCCTCCTGTAGAGGAGGTGGGTCTCGGCGCCGTAGCGTAGGGCGCATCTCGCGGCATCCATGGCCACGTTCCCGGCGCCGATGACGGCCACCTTCCTGCCCACCACTATGGGAGTGTCGTACTCCTCTGGGAACATGTACGCCTTCATCAGGTTGGTTCGTATCAGGAACTCGTTGGCGGAGTAGACCCCGTTAAGCTCCTCGCCGCGTATACGCATGAAGCGCGGCGCCCCTGCACCTGTACACACGAAGACGGCGTCAAACTCGTCAAGGATCTCTTCGAAGCTAACGTTCAGGCCCACGATCCTGTTCAGGTTTATGGCGACGCCCAGCTTCTCCAGGTACCCGAGCTCCCTGTCCACTATGTGTTTGGGTAGGCGGAACTCTGGGATGCCGTACTGGAGTACTCCCCCCGGTTTGTGGAGGGCCTCGTATATCGTGACCCGGTAGCCGTGCTTCCTGAGGTCGACCGAGCAGCTGATGCCGCTGGGGCCTGAGCCTATGACGGCCACCTTCTCGGGCCGTTCAACTATGTCTAGTGGCTCTTCGACGTCGTTGTCCATGGCCCAGTCTCCGATGAACGACTCCAGTTTCCCTATGTTGATGGGTTCGCCGACTCGCCCCAGTGTGCAGACGCCTTCACACTGGTTTTCCTGTGGGCAGACCCGTCCCGCGATGGAGGGTATGGGGTTGCTCGTCTTCAGCGTCTCGTATGCGTCCCTGAACCTGTGTTCCGCGATCTCCTTGACGAACTTCTTGACGTCGACCAGCACGGGGCAGTGGTCCATGCACGGGGGGTTCGCGCATTGGAGGCACCGCTTCGCCTCCGCCACGGCTTCCTCCGCGGAGAACCCTAGGGGGACCTCGTCGAAGTTGTGTATCCTGTCTTCCACGGGCTGCTCTCGCATGGGTACACGTTTCTTCTCCATCATGGATCCTCCCTGCTCTGGAGGTAGGCCTCCTTGGCCATCCCTTCGGGTTTCTTGAACATGCCGAGCCTGTTTATGACTTCGTCGAAGTTTACCTTGTGGGCGTCGAAGAGGGGGCCGTCTATGCAGGTGAGCTTCATGGCTCCGTCTATGAAGACCCTGCACGCGCCGCACATGCCTGTGGCGTCGACCATTATCTGGCGGAGAACAGAGCGCGCCTGGACGCCGTGCTGTCTGGTGAGGTCGGCCATCTCCTTCAGCATCTTTATGTCGCCGCACCCCAGCACGAGGTCGATCTTACGTTCCCGGAGAAGGTTTCTCAGGACGTCGATGTAGTGTCCCTTTACGCCATACGATCCGTCTATTGTGGTGACGTAGTATTCGTCGCTGACCGACCTCAGCTCTTCCTCGCTGTAGACGTCGTCTTTCGTCGGGAACGTCTGTATGGAGATGACGTGGTTTCCCTCGACCCTGTGCAGGGCCTCGCAGTACGCGTAGTTCTCGGCGTGTCCGCAGACGAGGTCCGAGCACCAAACGACTGTGCCGTATCTCTGTATGGGGAAGGCGTTGCCCATGGGGCCTATGACTTGGTAGAACGAGTCTCCGACTTGGTAGTCGTTTAGCTCGAGGCTGGTCTTGCCGAGCCTCATTATGAACATGGTGATCCTGCCGTCCTCGGCCTTCTGGACCGACATGGGGATCCTTTCTCCCTTCTCGTGCGTCATGAGGACGACGAACTGCCCTGGCCTGAGCCTCTCGGCGACTTGCGGCGCCTCGACCTCGATCAAGTAATCCTGTGAGTTCAGGTCGCTTTTCTCGGTAATGCGAAACTTGGACATCTCTGTATGGCTGTCAAGTCTGTATATAAAATTTAAGCTGGACTAACAAAAATTTATAGTGTTTATTCGAATGATTCCGATATTTTATACTATTTA
>CAZQOX010000103.1:0-5102 GCA_964594895.1 uncultured Candidatus Bathyarchaeia archaeon | reverse complement strand
GGTGGACCAGAGCATAGAGTTCTACACGGCCCTCAAGCACCTGGGCAAGGAGACCAGGCTGGCCATGTTCATGGAGGGCAGCCACGTCTTCAGGAGCAACGCCCGGCCCAGCATACGGATGAGGCGGCTCAGGGTCATGCTGGACTGGTTCGACGAGTACCTCAAGAAATAGTCTTTTCCCATTCAACTTTCCATGATCTTTCTTCAGATATTTTTATGGCATGCGTTAAACGTTATATCAAAAAGACATGTAGCTTATTCCCTAGGATTGATTTGAATGAAGAAATATGGGTGTCAGAGCATGGTCAACACCCTGAGACGGGTGTTAGTTAAGCGCCCAGACGAGGGCTTCGCCGTAGAAGACTATGAGAAATGGCACTATACGGGTGCATTGGATCTGTCTGAAGCGCAGAGAGAGCATGATGCGTTCACAGAAACCATGCGAAGACAGGGAATCGAGATGCTATATCACCCTGAGCCTCAGCTCCATCACGCTGACTCCATATTCACGTATGATCCTGCTATCATCACAGATGAGGGAGCAATAATCTTCCAGATGGGTAAAAAGCTACGGAGGGGAGAGGAAAAACCCATGGAGCGTAGGCTCATGGAGCTGGATATACCGATACACTACCGGATACATGGCAATGCCACTGTGGAGGGTGGAGACACTCTCTGGCTCGATGAAGAGACCATGGCACTGGGTCAAGGATTCAGAACAAACGAGGAAGGTCTCAGCCAGATGGAGGAAGCGTTGACATCTATCGGTGTAGAGGTGATTCCTGTGGGTCTTCCATACTTCTATGGACCCGAGGCGTGTCTGCATCTCATGAGCCTCATCAGCTTCGCAGACCATGATCTAGCTGTCATATACTCTCCTCTCTTCCCTGTACCGTTCTGGAAGCTGCTCAAAGAACGGGGCGTCGAGTTGATCGATGTATCAGAGGCGGAGTTCAACAAGATGGGGACCAACATCCTTGCTCTAGGTCCGAGAAACATAGTGATGCTGGACTGCACTCCCGAGGTTCAGGCTAGATTAGAGGAGGCAGGATGCCGAGTGCATACATACGAGGGAGTAGAGATAAGCCTGAAGACCGAGGGAGGACCAACCTGCCTGACTCGTCCAATACTCAGAACGTGAATTATCTGGGTGAAAATCACTGATACTGAACGGGCACATCGACGTGGTGCCCTCGGGTGACGAGTCCAACTGGGATGACCCACCGTGGAGCGGGATAATCATCTAGGACAAGATCATGGACTAGCTATTCTGCCTTTTTTCTTTTCCTTCTCTCTGGTTCCTCTTCTTGATTGTGTACTCTGGGTGAGAATGCCCCCGGTTTCGATAAGACTCATATCACCTCTACGCTATTCATGGGCTGTGCCGGTTAAAGGAACATACTGCCTCTGCATAGAGAACCATCAAACAAATTCAATCCAGATAGGGGCACTGGGCGAGATAGAATTCAACAGAGGTTACTATGTCTACGTGGGCTCAGCTCTGAACAGCCTCGTTCCCCGGCTTGAACGCCACCTCAAGACAAGCCGTGGAGAACACCACGTAACACACTGGCATATCGATTATCTCCTCAGGGAGACAACGGTGGAGATCGAATCAATCTATACGAAGGAAACCGATGAACACCTAGAATGCAATATAGCGGAAAAGGTATCAAAATATGGGGAGGCGATTCCCCGTTTCGGGTGCAGTGACTGCAGTTGCCGAAGCCATCTCTTCCATGTCGATGGCTTCGAGTTCGTTGAAAAAATTGGTTTAAAAAAATGGTTTTAGAGGCTTTCCTCGACTTCCTTGATCAGCGGGATAGCTAGCTCGGAGAAGGTGACGCCTGCGCCCCACGCCTGAAGCGCGGCGGCCTGGATCTCGTTCTTGGAGACCCCCGCCTTGAACGCCTCTCCTACGAAGTGGCGGAGAGCCACGGGATCCCTTGTGACGCTGTAGACGCCGATCCTGATGAGGAGCGTCGTCTTCTGGTCCAGGACATCGTCGACGTTTATCTCGTTGCTCATGTTCATCCAGGCGTCGGCGACGCCCGGGGTCTCCTCGCTGAACACCTGCCAAACGTTCTTGGTTGTCATGGTGTTACCTGTTAACCGGAAGAACGATTTTAAGTCTTCGCAGAGAATTAAACAAAAAGCGAAAGATTATTCAATTATTTTAGGATTGTCGTAAAATAGATTAGTATGGTAGGCTCTTGTATACCAGACGGCATCCGCTGAACTGCTTAGGAGGAGACGAGGATAGGGAACGAGTTCGTCCGCGACGTCGACACCATCATAGACCTGATGAGGGGTGAGCTCGACGAAGAGGAGTACATGAAGATGCTCCGTCTACGGGACGACCTCGTCGAGATGAACGGCAGGAACGTCGTCAAGATCAACCACAGCGCCCTGGAGATCGTAGCCGCCATGTACCTCGTCCAAGACGGCTTCGACGTCGAGATAGAGTACAGCCTAGACGGGGTCAGCACAGACCTCTACGCCCGGAAGGGGTACGGGAGCCTCATAGTGGAGGTGGAGACCGGGTTCGTGCCCCCCGACCACGCCCTGGACCCCATGAACTACCTGAGGGCGCGGGTGTCGAGCAAGATAACCAGGTACAGCAGCTTCGCCAACAAGTTCGTCCTAGCAAGCCCGCCCCACTACGTAATGCAGATACCAGGAAGCCTCACCAAGCCCCCCCGCTTCAGGACCGACGGAGAGGTGGCTCACCTCAAGACGCTCTGCGACATGTACTACACCAGCCCCCCGGTCACCCTGGAGGAGATAAGGAACGCCCGCATCCACAGCATATACGTCGTGGACGTGGAGAGGATACGCGTCAAGGAGTGGGACATCCACGAGTACATGGGCAAGGCGGCCCTGTGGAACGTGTAGGAAGATTTAAGAAAAGGGAGCCCGGGCAATAGGGGGAGTGTTTTAGATGGAAGTGTCCAGCGGGTTACTCTTCGCAGGCTTCGTGCTCACCCTCCTAGGGGTCTACCTGGTCTACCTCAGCCTCAGAGCGGGTCCCGGGGAGGTTGACGCAGCGGCGGTCGGCGTAATCTTCATAGGCCCCATCCCCATCATAGTGGGAGGTGGCCGGAAATGGATAATAGCGGCCCTCGCTGTAGCAGCGATGATAATGCTGTACATGGTATCGAAACAGATAAAGCCCGACCTAATCGGATGGTAAACAGATAAATGACTAGGAAATGCGCCGCGTGCGGCGGAGATGGCGCCGACATCCTCTGCCACATATGCAACGGGTTCGTATGCGAGAGGTGCTACGACGATGACGCCTGCGCCTGCATAAAGTGCTCTGGCTTATCCAAGGCGAGACGCGGTACGAGCATCAGGCCCTCCCTGCTGGTGGCTGGCTTCGGGTTGATCATGCTTGGGCTAGTGGTGGTGGCCTGGGCGGTGACGCCTTCAACGGCTACGTTCGTCTTCTTCCCCTTCTTCTTCGCTGGCACGGGGAGCACCGCCGCCTTCATCGTGAGCATGGTCTTCTTCGTCTTGTTCATGGCGTCGACGCTGCTACCCGTCTACCTCACTCTGAGGCGCGGCGGCTACAGGGGCTGGGATGAGGAGATATATGCCATCCAGGACGGCGGCCCGCTTAGCAGCTTCTACGAGACCATCGAGTACATGATAACCACGGAGATACCGCAGGGGCTGGAGGGAAGCATCTACATAGAGGAAGACGACGACAGGCTCAGGATACTCAGCAACAGCGACAACGGCTTCGTGAAGGTCTACGACCTCCCGTCGAACAGCCTGGTGGACGACGTCGAGTCAGACTACGAAGGCGGCTACCTCCTGGTCAGGGTTAGGCTCAGGAAGACCCGCTAGCAACAATTATAACCCGTCGCACACTCACTTTCACGATCCCGTTTGCCGAAGATCATCCGACTCGGAGAGTACGCCGACGCCCTGATGGGGGTGTCCCTCATCGTCGGCGAGGGCCTCTGCAGCAACATATACGTCGTCGGCAGGGAGAAGGCGACGATCATCGACACAGGCGTCGGCAACACGCTGAACCCCGTCTGGCCCCAGCTCTCCGAGCTGGGGGTCGGGCCCTCCAACGTCGACAAGGTGGTGCTAACCCACGCCCACCACGACCACGCCATGGGCGCCTTCCTCATACTGGAGCGGGCGAACCCCGAGGTCTACCTCCACGAGATGGACACCAGGTACATCGCGTCACGCCTCGGCGACAACCTGGTCAAGGTCCGGGAGGGCGACGTCATCGAGACGGAGCTGTGGCCACTGCAGGTCTACTGGACGCCGGGCCACACGTCGGGCAGCATGAGCCTCTACAACCCCATGCACAGGATACTCTTCAGCGGCGACACCGTCTTCCCGGACGGCTACTACGGGAGATACGACGGCGAGGGCGGCAGCTACGAGGCGACGGTGGAGTCGCTGAGGAAGCTGGACGGGCTTGACGTTGAGTTTCTGCTCTCAGGCCACGGCTCCCCGGTCTTCGAGGACGGCAACAGGCACATCGACATGGCGCTCCGCAGCGCCACGCGGTGGAGTTGACAACTGATCCAGTCAGGTAGTAAAGAACTATGACCTGTGCAGCGGACTCGATGCCGCGCGAAACGTCTTAAGCAACCACGGCACCTATTTCTGCGATTCAGTTTGGTCGAGAAGAACCTGGACTTAAGGAGCGACACGGTCACGTGGCCGACGCCCGAGATGAGGGAGGCGTCCTACAAGGCGAAGCTGGGGGACGACGTCTACCGGGACGACCCCACCGTCAACGAGCTGGAGGCCATCGGAGCCGAGATCTTCGGCAAGGAGGCGGGGCTCTTCGTCACGAGCGGAACCCAGGGCAACGCCGTCTCAGTCCTCGCCCACACCCAGAGGGGCGACGAGATCATACTCGAGCAGAGGAGCCACATCTACGTGAACGAGGTGGGCGGCCTCGCGGTCATGGGGGCGCTCATGGCCCGCACCATAAAGGGCGACAAGGGCTGGATGCACCCCGACGACATCAGGGCGGCCATCAGGGCCGACAACATCCACTACCCCCGGACGAGCCTCGTCTGCGTCGAGAACACCCACAACTCGGCCGGCGGCATAGCGCTCACACC
>CAZQOX010000102.1:0-5119 GCA_964594895.1 uncultured Candidatus Bathyarchaeia archaeon | reverse complement strand
GCGTAGAGGCTCGCGGCCGTCAGCGGGATGACGAGGTCGCCTTTCTTCACGCCGTCCTCTCCGCCCCAGCCGCTGATGAACGCGATGCCGGCGACCACGAGCACGGTGCCCGCCACGGTGCTCGCCTCCACGGCCTCACCTATGAGGATGGACGCGAAGACGATGGTGAAAAGCGGGTTGGTGCCGCTCAGCGACGTGCTTATGGGCACCCCCAGCCTGTCGATGCTCATGTAGTTGAGGGTCCTGCCCATCGTCGCGGCCAACAGCCCGGCGACGACGAAGTAGCCGACCGCGGCCCAGCTGAGGCTCGGCGGCGACAGGACCAGCAGGAGACTCAGGACGACGACCTGCACCCCGCTGATGACGAGGGTGGCGGTGACGGCCGTGGACTCGCTCAGCCCCTTGCGCACGAGCACCGCAGTGAGCCCGAAGCTGAACGCTGTTATCAAAGCAAGATATTCAAACTGCAAATTGATCACAAAATAAAACCTTGATCACATTTAAGATAATCTACTTCTTAAGAGAATAATGTTAAAGATTGTTTTTTAGGGTCTTTATTATCATTTTTAGAAACATTTTTTTCTTTTAAATAATTACTTACATATTTGAATATGGTATTTTCTATCTTTTTTTTAGACAAGGTTCCATCTATTCGTAATATTGTGGTATTATTCATTTTATTAATTTCTATTCTACCTTTCTTTTTCTTTTTTTTATTAAAATTTAATAAATCCATTGTTTTTTTGTCAAAATTAAAAACCTCATAATAAACTGATCTTATTTTTTGTTGCTGTATAAGAGTTTCAAAATATGTATGATCTTGAACTCTTTTTTGACCTTTAAACAATCTTTCTTGACCTAATTCCGGAGGTATATCTAAAAATATTACAATATCAGGATCTATTGTATATTTATTTATAGTATATATCCAATCTAAAGGCATTTCTTTACTCATGCCTTTACTTTGATAAGCATATGAACTATATACATATCTATCAGAAATAACAATTGATCCATTTTTAAGAGCAGGAATAACTATTTTTTTTAAATGAGAAATTCTATCAGCTGCAAATAAAAGTGCTAATGATTCTTCAGGTATGTCTTTGAATTCCTCTTCTTTAAGTAATACTTTACGTATTAAATAGCCAATAGGTAAAGATCCAGTGGGTTCTTTTGTTTTAATAACTTTATATTCATCCTTTAATTTCTCGGAGAGGATTTCGCACTGAGCAGTTTTGCCTGATCCATCAATTCCTTCGAAGACTATAAAACAGCCTCTTGACATTATTAGCTCTCCGAGCTTATCTATATTGGCTGTCATAGAATATAAAATTGGAGATTAAACATATTTTGTGAAATTATAATTTAAACCGCTCACGGTCGTAGTTGGTGAGGAACTCGGCCTCGCCGTTCTTTATCAGCACCATGTCCTCTACGCGGATGTAGTACTCGCCACTATGCCAGAGCTTGGGCTCCATGCAGAACACCATGCCGTCCATAAGCTCGTGGCTGTTCCCCGGCCTGAGCCACGGGTCCTCGTGGACCTCGACGCCGATCTGGTGCCCCACGGAGCCGTGGGGCAGCCTGGCGCGAAGGTAGTCGCCGTAGCCCTCCCTGTCGCAGATCAGCTCTATGCTGGGGAATATCTCGTTCACCCTGTGCACCTGGTTGCCTATGTCGTCCACGGTCTCGACCACGGCCGTCTGGAGCGCCGCGTAGGCCTTCTCGACGTGCCCCTCGGGCTCGCCGTAGTAGAAGCTGCGGCCCCAGTCGCTGCAGTAGCCGTCGAGCACGAAGCCCACGTCGAAGGCTATGCTGGTGCCCGGCTCAAGGCCCTGGCCCCTCTCGTAGTTGAAGACGTCGTCGGTGGGCTCGCTGCCCGACCTGCAGAAGCCGGCGGTGGATGGGAAGCTGGCGTCGCTGGCGCCGATCATCCTGCCCATGGTCTCGATCTTTAAACCGGCGCCCCTCATGGTCTCCCCGGCGTCGATCTGGTCTATGATGCGGCTCATCACGTCCTCCGTGAGCTTCGCCGCCCTGCGTAGCCTGTCTATCTCCCCGGGCTCCTTGATCATCCGCACCTCGTCGAGGAGCCCCTCGGCGCTCCTGAAAGAGGCGCCTTTACAGCTCGACGCCACGGTTAGCATAAGGCTCCCCCAGGTGTACTCGCCGATGCCCACCTTCTTCGGCTCATCCGCCAGCTCCTTTATGATCTCCTTGACCGCAGGCGCGGGGTTCTCGAACATGTCGAGGCCCCTCACTTCGTCGACCCAGCCCTGTCTCGCCTTCTTGACAGAGCCCATCCCGGCCAGAATTATAGGCGCCCCCTCCATCGGCACGAACACTGCGTCGGCCGGGTGCGTCAGATCTCTGCCCCGTCTCCACTCGACGGGGGCGCCTGTGAGGTATTGGTAGTCTGGGCTGGCGCCGAGTACGACGAGGTCCAGCCCCTTTTCCTCCATCTTCGCTTGGATTCCAGTAAGCCTGCGGCTGTAGTTGCCCATATCGATACCCAGTCTATATCATCATTAAAGCATTTATTACATACTAGTCTGTACTCGAGGCATGTTGGCTCAGATGGAAACATGGAAACCATACCCCCGCTCTGTATCCGGGCTATGTTTTCATGTCTCTAGTAGCCTCGTCATGGCTTCCTCGAACCGGTCCCTCAGCCTATCCACTGTGGGCTCCGCCTTCCTGAACCACTCCGTCTTCTCCACCTCGGTCTCCGAGTAGCCGTGGCCGTCCCCCAGCTCCACGTAGTTCCTGATGCGGACCTTGAGGAGGGTCTTGGCTTCCCGCCCAGCCTTGGCTATCTCCTCCTCGTACCCGTAGTCGGGCTTCCCTATCATGGTGACCATGTCGACGACTTTGACGCCTCTCTTCGTGAACTCCTCGGTGACCCTGCGGAGGCTTCCCCCCGTGCTGGAGATGGGCTCCACGAGCAGCACGTTGGTGCCGCTGGGTATGTCGTTGGCGTAGAGGTAGGTCTTGCTGTACCCCGTCGTCTTCACGATCTCTATCTGGCCTGGGGGCGTGTAGCCGGAGACGTCGTCCACGTACTTCCGTTTGCCGATGACGGCCATGGGCTTCCGCGTCTTGAGGCAGAGGCTCGTGCAGATGGGTATAGCCATGGCCTCCAGGGCTCCTATGACGTCTACCTTGCCCATGTCTGTCACCGCCATCACCGCTAGGGCGCACTCGTCCAGCGTCCGGGCGTGGTGGAGGAACAGGCGTTCGCTCACCTCCTCGACGATGTAGTAGTAGTGGGGGACGCCGTCCACGACGTGGTACGGCATTCCTTCGATGAGGTTGAACCCCTCCAGGTCGGGGAACCTCCGGTCCTTGAACTCTATGGCCTTCTTCCTGTAGACCTCGACCCGCTCAAGCTCCCGCTGAAGCTTCTCAAGCAAAACATACACCTGAGGATTGTTTGGCTGTATGCCATTAAGTCATTAACGGTGGACTCGCTACAGGGTCTCGACTGTCCCGTCGTCGCCGTTGACCCTGACCCTCATCCCTGTCTTTATGGCCTCCAGGGGGTCGATGTCAAGCTTGTCGACGAGCGGTATGTCGCTGATGACGCAGCCTGTGGCGAGGATAGCCTCCGTCTCCACGTTGACTATCGCAGCCGGCGCCGTGCCCAGCTTCCTCATCCTGTAGATGACGTAGCTCCCCACGGTGCTGCCCTTGCCCGTCGGGAACACGAAGACCCTGCCGCTGACGTTCTCTCCGCAGCAGCAGTGCCCGGGCTCCGTGACGAACCCCGTCTCGGGGTCCACGCCGCCGTAGAAGCTCACCGGGTCGACGCTCACCAGGGCCTCGCCCTCCGCGACGCCGCCCATCACCCTGCGTCCCCTGAGGATCATCTCGAAGCCCCCTCCACCAGCTTGTCCAGTGTGGTGATCATGGTCTCGAAGCCGTGGGCTACGCTGTAGTGGCCGCCCTTGAAGCTGTTCGTGGCTACGCCCTCCCAGCCCATCTCGCGGAGGGGCGCCACCACCATGCAGGTGTCCCTGTAGACTCTTCCGCCGGCCTTCTCGATGGTCTTAACGTGGCCGGCCCTCGCCGCCTCCTGGTAGACGCCTCGGCTGGTGAACACCCAGAGCCTCCCCCCGAGGTCCCTGCCCTTCGCTAGCTCAGCCGTCTCAGCCATCTCCCTCAGGCTGCAGTGGGGGCAGCCGACGCAGTAGGTGGGGTTCGAGGGGTCGCAGACGAGCCGCTCACGCGCCTCCTCCAGGTCGCTGCGCTCGACCGTCACCTTCTCGACGCCGTCGAGATGCCCCGCAGCCATTTTGGCCTCCGGCGTGACGCCTTCTCCGTGCCACAGTGCGACGCCACCGCTGGTGGCGCACGCGGCGCCGAGTGTCTTCATGGACTCCACGTCGGGGCTCCCCAGCCCTCTGAAGTAGGGGACGGCGTTGCCCAGCATCTTCCCAGTCACGTACCCCAGGGCGCTGTAGTCCAGCCTCGTCTTCAGCTCCGTCCCCACCTCGACGATCTTCCCCGGCCTACGGTTCTCGTCCAGCCTGTACCCGTACAGGGGCGTGAGGCCTGTGACCGCGGACGCCAGCGTCGTCGGACCGGACTCCCTGTTGGTGCGGGCGCCGATGACGCTGTTGCTGAAGCAGACGGCGTTGCTCTCCGCCCACGCCACCTGAGCCCCCATGCGGGGCACGTGGCCTATCAGGTACGGCGTGCAGGTGCACGTGGGCTCGACGCCCATCCGCTTGAACGCCTCGATGACGCGTACCTGGCCCTCGGCGAACTCTGGGGGCACGTTCATCTCCTCCCACTTCTCCATGTCCATGCCAGCCGGGTTCAGCGTCGCTCTGATACGGCACTGTGAGCCCAGCTCCGCCTGCTCCTCGAGCCACTCTGTGCCGGCGTCGCCCAGGTTCTTGTAGCTGACGCCGCTGATGTGAGCCGACTCCACGGGCACAAGCTTCTCTGCTCCGAAGACCTCACCGAGCGCGACGAGCAGCTCCATGCTCTTCCTGACGGCGTCCCCCTTCTCCCCCTCCAGCATACGCTCCTGGTCGCGCGTGAGAAACATCGAATCATTTGAACAGGAAACCGGGAGAATATAAACACCCCCAACTATGATTCAACTGGATGT
>CAZQOX010000101.1:0-5121 GCA_964594895.1 uncultured Candidatus Bathyarchaeia archaeon | reverse complement strand
ACCACCTACTTCCTGGGCTGGGGGGTCGCCGAGTCCATGGAGACCATGAGCGGTACAGAGGACAAAATAGCTAAATGGATCAAGAAATACGGGCTGTGGGCCGTCTTCCTCGTGGCGTTGACGCCGCTGCCGGACACGCCCATAGTGATACTGGCGGGGTCGAGGAAGCTTCCGTTCAGGAGGCTTCTCGCCGTCGAGGTCGTGGGCAAGTCAGCGCTCTACAGCGTGGGCGCCGTGGTGGGCGGCGTAGTCTACGGCGGCCTCGAGAGCAGCCTCGGCGCGGTCGTTGCGTCCGGACTCATGGTCATCGGCAGCCTAGTCTTCTGCGTTGTGGTCACGTGGAAGCCCAGCAGGGACTGGATATTCGGCTTGATGGAGAAGCTCATCCCACGCCTCGGGGAGTGAGAATGTTCGTCCGCTGTCGACCCGCTTAACGTCCCTTGTCGAAGTCCTTATATAAGCTGCCCGTAACCACCGACCAACTGCGGAGGTTTATGAGGCATGGTTAGGGCGGGGATCAAGGGCATGGGCAGCTACGTGCCGCCTAAGGTGATGACCAACGACGACTGGGCCCAGATAGTGGAGACCAGCGACGAGTGGATAACAACGAAGACTGGCATCAGTGAGCGGAGGATCGCGGATGAGGGCGACTGCACCAGCGACCTGGCGGTGAAGGCGGCTGCCCCGGCGCTGGAGGAGGCGGGCGTGGAGCCCGAGGACCTGGACCTCGTGGTGCTCGCGACGAGCAGCCCAGACGTGCCCATGAGCAGCACGGCGGCCATAGTACAGCACAAGCTTGGCGCCGTAAACGCGGGCGCCTTCGACGTGCTGGCGGTGTGCAGCGGCTTCGTCCACGCCCTCGACGTGGGCGCCCGGTACGCGGTGGACCCCCACATCGACAACGTGCTGGTGGCCGCCTCCGAGGTGTACAGCAGGATACTCAACTGGAGGGACAGGACCACTTGCGTCTTCTTCGGTGACGGCGCGGGGGCGACGGTTCTCCAGAAGGTGGAGGAAGGCGGCGTCATCGGTAGCTGGCTCAGGGCCGACGGCGGAGGCGCGAACGTCATCGAGATACCCGCCGGGGGAACCAGGAACCCCATAAGCCACGAGCGTATCAACGAGGCAAAACATTACTTCCACATGGACGGCAGGGCCGTCTGGGACTTCGCCATCGAGGCGTTCCCCCAGGCGGTCAGGGGCGTCCTGGACAGGTACGGCTACGCGCTGGACGACGTGGACATGATCATACCACACCAGGCCAACATCAACATCATCAAGGTGGGCATGGAGAAGCTCGGCCTCCCCATGGAGCGCACCCACACGAACCTCCACAAGTACGGCAACATGGCTGGGGCCAGCATACCCGTGGCCCTCCACGAGGCGATACAGGTAGGCAAGATAGGTAAGGGCGACCTGGTGGTCGCCGTCGGGTTCGGCGGCGGCCTAGCGTGGGGCGCGAACCTGATACAATTTTAACCCTTCGTAAGATTCAGAAGCTCCTCGACGCTCAACGTGTTCGCGACGTCGGAGGCCTCAAGCCAGCCGCGTCTGGCCACCGATACTCCCAGAGGCAGGAACTCCAGCTCCGAGGGCGCATGGGCGTCGGTCCCCAGCGTCATCTTGACGCCGTTCTCCTTGGCTCGTCTGCTGTTCACGTCGCTCAGGTCCAGCCTGTCGGGGTAGCAGTTGATCTCCATCGTGACGCCACGCTCGGCGGCGGCCTCGAAGACCGCGTCCAGATCCAGCGCGTAGGGGCTGCGGCGCTGTATCAGCCGCCCCGTGGGGTGGGCTACGGCGTCGACGTGCTCGTCCTGTATGGCCTCGACTACTCGGCTCGTCATGGCATGCTCCTCCATCTTGAAGCCGCTGTGGACGGCGGCCACCACCCAGTCGAGCTCCGCGAGCACCTCGTCGGAGATGTCCAGCCGCCCGTCTCTGCGGATGTCGCACTCCGTGCCCGCCAGCAACCGTATCTCCGGGTGCTCCTCGTCCACCCTTCTCACCTCGGCTATCTGCTTCATGAGCCGTTCCTCGTCGAGGCCTTTGGCTATGCCCAGGGCCTTGGTGTGGTCCGTGATGGCGATGTACTCGAGGCCCATCTGGATAGCTTTCTCCGCCATCTCGGAGATGGAGGCGTGGCCGTCGCTCCAGTCCGTGTGTACGTGGAGGTCGCCCCGTACGTCGTCGAGGGTCACAAGCTCCGGCAGCCTGTCCTCCATTGCGGCCTCTATCTCGCCGGTGTTCTCCCTTAGCTCCGGCGGCATCCACCGCATGCCCAGGGCCTCGTAGATCCTTGCCTCGTCCTCGGCCTCCACGAGCTTATCGTTGTGCCGCCTGAAGAGGCCGTACTCGTTGAGCTTGAACCCGGCCTTGACGCCTATGGTGCGCAGCTTGACGTTATGCTCCTTGCTGCCCGTGAAGTACTGGAGGGCGGCGCCGTAGCTCTCCGGCGGGATCACCCTTAGGTCCACCTGGAGCATGTTCTTCAGCACCACGGTGCTCTTGGTTGGCCCCTTCGCCAGCACCCGCTCGATGGGTGGCATAGAGACGAAGTGGTCGGTCACCTTCTCAGGCTCCGTGGACGAAACCAGCACGTCCAGGTCGCCGACGGTCTCCTTGCGTCTGCGCGCCGAGCCTGCCATCTCGACGCGCCTCACCGCCTCGCAGTCGCTCATGTAAGTAAGCATCCCCTGTATCACTGGGAGCACCTCGCCCAGCAGGAACCTGGTGCTGCGGCTCCGGTGCTCCTCTATCGCCTTTAGGATGTTCTCCTCCTTCTTGGGCCCGAAGCCCTTGAGCTCCCTGATCCTGTGCTGCCTCGCCGCCTCCTCGAGGGTCTTGATGCCCACGACGCTCAGCTCCTTGTGGAGCCTCATGGCTATCTTGGGGCCTATGCCCTCCAGGGTGATCATCTCGGGGACGCCCTGGGGGAGGCTCTCACGGAGCTCCTGGAGCACAGTGGACTCGCCAGTGTCTAGGAACTCCTCTATAGTCATGGCGATGCTCTTACCGATGCCCGGGATGCGATCAAGCTCGCCGCGTTCGGCCACGTCCCTGATGTCCTCGGTGAGGGCCGTGACCCGTTGGGACGCCATGCTGTAGGCTCGGCTCCTGAACCTGTCCCCCTTGATGGTGAGTATCTCGCTGATCTCGTAGAGTATCGTGGCCACCTGGGCGTTGAGGCTCATACTTTGATCAGGGTGTCTCCTAGAGATAAGAACTCCTTTCGGTCACCACGAGTAGTGGAGACTACTTGATTTCCATCCCCTGCTCCCAGTAATGGAGGAAGACGTCTCTGCACCACGCCAAGGCGTCAGGGTCTGTCGACGTGAAGCCCCTGTAGTCGAATCTCCCATCGGCGTCGGGGAAGCAGAGTAGGGCGAGCTCCTTCTCGGACACGTAGATGATGAGCCCGGCCTCGAAGAGCCGTTCCTTGTACACCCCCTCGGCCTTGAGGCTTCTGATCTGTTGATCGCTGAACACCCTGTCCCTCTCGTCCCTCATCTCGTCGGGCATGTGCAGTGTCTCGCCGTGGAGGAACCGGCCCTCGACGCCCCTCTCGAAGCTCCCTCTTATGTACGGGAAGGCGCTCGCGATGTAGGGGAGGTTGAGGTCCCACACGTACTCCTCGGCCTCCTGCAGTATCTTCTGGACCCTGTGTATGGACACCATGACGTCGAGGTTGAGCGTACACTCCCTGAGCTCCCCCATCCTGGACACGAACTTATCCGGGAGGCCGCTCAGCACGTGGCTCACGAAGTATTCGCGGTGATTCGACGTGAACTCCACGGCGTTGAGCTGCCTCAGCACGAGCTCACCGTAGGACGTGAGCTCAAGGAGGCCGTCAGTCCTCCTTGTCGTTAGGCCGTTCTCTGTGAGCCTGGATAGATGTCGGCTCACCTCCTGAGTCGTAATTTCCAGCTTACGTGACAGGTCGCTGTACGTGGAGTGCTCCTCCCTCAGCTCCCTGAGGATGCGGACCCTGTCCTCGTTGCTCACCTCGAACATGAGGTCGTGGAAGCGTTCTATGTCGCTCACATGAACCGAGACAGGTAAAGTGAGAGGGCTCTTTAAACCTAACTGCTCAGGGTGAAACCATAAATGTGTGCTAGACGCATTTGCCTTGATTAGGTTTGAACGTGCTCGACCACTTGAAGAAGGATGAGGTCGTTGACCTCGCCTGTGACCTGATTCGGCAGCCTAGCCTCACCAACAAGGAGGGCCCGGCGGTCGACTACATGATCGACTGGTACGCGGATCAGGGATTCGATGAAGTCATCGTACAGGAGGTGCAGCCCGGTCGGAGGCAGGTCATAGGCGTCCTGAAGGGCGACGGCACCGGTAAATCCATGATGTTCAACGGCCACCTGGACATAGACCCCATCACCGCCGACTGGGAGTGGGATCCCTTCGAGCCAAGGGTCGAGGGAAACAGGCTGTGGGGCGCCGGCGTCCACAACATGAAGAGCGGCGACGCCGCGTTCCTCATGGCCGCCCTCGCCGTCAAGCAGTCAGGCGTCAGGCTCAGGGGCGACCTGGTCTGCGCCACGGTGGTGGGCGAGCTCCAGGGAGGCGTCGGCACAGTCCACATGCTGGGGGAGGGCGTCTGGACCGACTACGCCATCGTCCCGGAGCCTTACGGCGTAGAGAACATACTCACCAAGTGCGTGGGCGTCCACGACTTCGCCATCAACGTCATCGGTAAATCCGAGCACATCAGCCGCATGGAGGAGAGCATAGACGCAGTCAAGAAGATGAGGGTCGTCCTGGACCGCATGGATGGGATGGAGTTCGAGGCGCGGGACCCCACCCTCCCGGGGGCGCCCAGATGGGTCGCTGGCAGCATCATCGGCGGCAGGAACCGCGACCACGACCTCGCCGGCCCCTACAACATCCCCGACTTCTGCACGGTCATCGTGGACTTCCGGTATCCGCCGGGTTACACCATCGACGAGATCAACGGGCGTTTCAGCGAGATGCTTGAGGAGATCGCCGCCGAGGACCCCGAGTTCAGGTACGAGCTGGAGTACCCGGTGAACCCCAAGTTCAGGGTCGGCGGCACAGTCATGCCCCCGATGGGCGTGGACCCCGACGCCGAGGTGGTGCAGATACTCAAGG
>CAZQOX010000100.1:0-5124 GCA_964594895.1 uncultured Candidatus Bathyarchaeia archaeon | reverse complement strand
TGTTCGAGGCATGGGTGTAGATGAGCTGCCTGCTGATCCAGTCGTCACTCGGGTATTTTATGGAGGTTGGAGAGATCCAGTACTCCTTCCCGTGAACGTAGACGATGTCCGGAGTCGGAATCTTAAGCCAGTTGACAGGGATCATGTTCACCATCCGGGTGCGGGCCGAATCATAGTCCCACTGCCGGACCAGGCTCAGGATCTTGGTCTCATTTCCCGTCGGATACTGCTCGATGGGGGTGGTGACTATGGAGTCGATGCCCGCGGCCCACCGGGTCACCTCTATCTGTTTCGAGGTGAAGGGGAGCCACTCATAGGCGGCCCAGTTGTTGTTCCAGTTGAAGCTGTAGACCGCTATAAAGGCGCCATTTATCGCGATTACTCCAATTAACCCAACGATAATCCCCGTTACGAAGATGTTCTTCCTCCCAAGGTTGGTGAGCTGCGGTGGGGGGCCTCCCCGATGGTATATTATGGAGAGCGCCAGGAAGCTGATGAGAAGCGTCAATGCGATGTAATAATAGTGCGGCGTAGTGATGTCCATCCTCCAGTAAGGAGCGTCGAAGATGAAGGCAAACGTGATGAGAGCCAAGATGATGAATACGTTCCTCATCGCCACCGCAGGCTTGACATCGATGACATCCCTAAACGCCTTCAGGATAAGCCTCACCGATACCACTCCGAAGACCGTTAGGATCATTATGAACAGGAAGCGGTACTGTACCTCGATCGTCGGCATCAAACTGATCAACTCATCACCGGACGCAGGCTGGAGAGCCAGCAGAAATATCCTTGGAACCAGGGACCAGCTACCGAAGCCTTTGACCATCATGTAGAAGACGTTCATGAAGGGGCCGACGAAGGGGATCTCCATGGATGTTGCTATCACCACGAAAGCGAAGACCCACTTGACCATCTGCCAGAGTGCCCAGGTTGACATCCCCCATTTAATCTTCAGGATTGGCATAGAGGCATCGGTTTCTATGCCTAACGTAGCTGACCTTATCTTGACGTATTGCTGGATGCTGTCATACACTTCATACAGGTCACTTTTCCCGACGGAGGGATTGATCACTAAAAGAGCCAGAAACGCCGAGACGTAGAAGACGTAGTTGCTGTAAAAGACGGTCTGGAACCAGTTCAAGTCAGCCTTCTCAAGGTACATCGTCTGATTGATGTTGAAACCTAAGAAGACATAGAGCGACGATAAAACGGTCACAGCTAATATTACGGATAAATACACCCAGACCGAATGTCTCCTCATGAACCCGGGTTTCTCAAACAAAGAACACAGCTTCCTACAACTTGTGATCAATACACCCGACTATAAGTACATATAGCTGAGCATCGCGCGCCTCCTTGGACCCTACAAGGGGCTTGCCATCATCCCCTTTGAGAGGCCACGTCGTCATCGCAGCCACTGAGGCAGCCGGTGGAGAAGAAGTAGCATAAGCCTAAGAGCCCGACACCCTCCTAGATGATTTCAGTTATGGTTAAAAGCAGGCGTCTCAGGGTATCTGGGTGATGATCGAAAACGGCGCCAGGAAGAGGCTTGAGAGCTACGTCTTCGAGAGGATGGGAGAGTCAGGGATAGTTGGGCTCAGCTTAGCCACCCTCAGAGACGGGGAGGTAAGCTACAGCCGTGGGTTCGGGTTCAGGGACTTCGACAGGGGGACCAGCTCGACCCCGGAGACCACCTACTGCGTAGGCAGCGTCACCAAGCCCTTCACGGCGCTGGCTGTGATGCAGCTCCACGAGAGGGGCCTCCTGAGCCTCGACGACCCCGTCGAGAGGTACGTGGGTTTCGCCGCCAGGCCCATGGGTGAGCCTATACTTGTCAGGCACCTCCTGAGCCACAGCAGCGGCCTACCCTCCCTCGGCTACGCCGAGGTCACCCTGGGGATGGCCACGGACACGGCTGACGAATGGTTCCCCATAAGCAGCCCAAGCGACCTCCTGGTCTTCATGGAAGGCGCCGAGGACTGGGCCCTGTCCCGGCCAGGCCGGCGCCACGCCTACCTCAACGAGGGCTACATCCTGCTCGGGTCCATAATAGAGGAGGTCTCCGGCGTCGGCTACGCCGCGTACGTGAAGCAGAGCATCCTGGAGCCCCTGCGGATGAGGAGGAGCACCTTCGACGAGGAAGATGTCGAGAAGGACGACGACGTGGCCACGCCCTACGTCACGTCGCGGGACGGCGGGAAGACGGCCACGAGGTACCCCTACGGCCAGATGATAGCCGACGGGGGGCTCATGAGCAACGTCCTGGACATGGCCAGGTTCGCGACTGCGCTCCTCTCCGGTGGAGAGCTGGAAGGAGCCAGGGTGGCCAGCGCGGAGACCGTGTTGGAGATGATGGAGCCCAAGATAAGGACCACCGAGGAACCCATCGATGGGATGGGCTACCGCAGCTACGGCTACGGGCTGCGCGTCAAGGAGAGCTTCCTGGGCCACCGGCTGGTCTACCACAGCGGCAGCGTCTACGGTTCCAGCGGCTACATGGGGCTAGTGCCGGACGAGGGCGTCGGAGTCGTCGTCCTCGCCAACGGAGGCTACTTCCTCGAGGACATCGGCGAGTACGCCCTGGCGCTCCTCACCGGCAGAGACCACATGGAGATACCGTACTTCAGGAGGACGAGGCAGCTCGACGACCTGACGGGCACGTACGCCACCTTCAGGGACACGTCCAGCTACGAGGTGGCCAGAAGCGGCGGCATCCTGGAGCTCACCATGAGCTTCGGCAGGAGGACGTACACGAGGCCCCTGATCCCTATGGATCTGGAGGGCGAGCCCAAGGAGTTCAGGCTGTACGGGTTAGACGCCGTGACGCCCGTCCGGTTCCATAGGAGGAGCGGCGAGACGATCATGGTCTACGACCGCACGATGGCCAAGAGACGCATCTGCCCCTGACTCCGTGTCCTAAGGGCTTCAAGGTCTGTTTCACAGCCTCAGACATGGGGTTCACCCTCTGCTCAATGCTCTGAATTAAATATGGTTCCTACAGATACTCTATGATCAAGTTGTCTCGGCGGGTAGAGCTGCTTCTCGAAGCCCACAGGGATCTTAGGCACACCGAGTACAGGACGGTTAAGGACCTGTCCATCTGGGACCGGGGAGCCGAGCCGTCGGAGCCCATAGTGGTCCGTAAGGCGCGGGCCTTCAGGCTGCTGCTGGACGAGGCCCCAGCGGTCATCATGGACCATGAACTCATCGTGGGGCTCCGCACCCTCTACGGCGCCCTGGGTGAGGGGGAGAACGTGTTCGGCGGCGCATACATGCTCCCTGTGAAGCCGGCGACGATGCACAAGAAGGCGTTCTACCCCAGGTACCTCACCGACGAGGAGGCGGCCGCGGCGCTGGAGATGGGCGTCGCGGAGGGCGGCTTCACGAGCCACGTCCCCTTCGGCACAGAGAAGATGCTCAGGCTTGGGCTGCGGGGCGTAGAGGAGCAGGCCGCCGCCAGACTAGCCGAGCTGGAGGAGGACGGGGAGAAGACGGCGTTCCTCAAGGCCGTCCTCGTGTCACTCGGCGCCGTCACGGGGTATATCAAGAGACACGCGGACGAGGCGCTCAGGCTCATCGAGGAGACCCCGGACGACGCCAGGAGGGAGGAACTCAAGGAGATAGCGGACGCCTGTCTGTGGGTCTCCACCGAGCCTCCGAGGACGTTCCGCGAGGCCCTCCAGCTGTATTGGTTCTGCTGCCTCGCGATGGCCGCCGAGAGCCAGAGCTGCATCCCCATAGGCAGGTTCGACCAGGACCTCTACCCGTTCCTCGAGAGGGATCTGGACGCGGGGGGGACGACTATCGACGAGGCCCAAGGGCTCCTGGAGTGCCTCTGGATAAAGCTCAACTTCGAGTCGGACCTCACCACAGACACGTGCAGGAACATCACCCTCGCGGGGCAGGGGCCCGACGGCCTCGACGCCACCAACATCCTCACCTACATGTGCCTCGACGCTTCCCACCGCCTCAGGCTGGCGGACCCCAAGCTCAACGTCCGGTTCCACGACGGCTCACCCGCCCGGCTCCTCAGGAGATGCGTCGAGATGGTGAAGGCCGGGCTCGGCGGCTTCCCCGTGTTCTACAACGACGAAGCCATCATCGAGGGGCTGACCCGTATGGGAGTCCCCCTGGAGCAAGCCCGCCTCTACAGCTGCGACGGCTGCCAGGAGATCATCCTCCCGGGGAGGGGCGACTTCTACCCCGTGCACACGGCGGTCGACCTCCTAGCATGCGTCCAGGACACCCTCGGCGTCCCGCCGTACCTAGTGGAGCCAAGCGATCCCGAGCCCCCTGAACCCGAGGCTAGGGACTACGGCGGCTGGGAGGAGTTCATGGACGCGTACTTCGGGAACCTTGACGCCATGGTCGCCGCCGCCGTAGAGGAGGGAAACATGAGGGACAGGGGACTCGCCGCGTACAGCCCCGTCCCCTTCCTGTCGTGCACCCTTGAGGGATGTCTGGAGAGGGCCGTGGACAAGACCGAGGGCGGCTGCAGCTACAACTGGACGGGGTGCAACGGCCAGGCCTTCGCCGCCGCCGTGAACAGCCTCGCCGCCCTACGGAGGATGGTCTACGACGAGAAGCTTGTCACCCTCGACATGCTCAGGGAGACTCTCAGGGACGACTGGGGCGACGAGAGGCTCCGACAGTACGCATTGAACAGGGTGCCAAAGTGGGGCAACGACGACGACTACGTCGACGCCATAGCCGTCACGGTGGCCGGGCACTTCATAGACGAGGTGCTCGGATACAGGAACCCACGGGGTGGCCCCTACTACCCGGGCATATTCACGTTCCACCACGTCAGCAGGGGCATCAGGTCGTCGGCCAGCCCGGACGGGAGACACGCCGGCGACCCCGTGTCGACCCACCTCTCCCCCGTGGCCGGAACCGACAAGTCTGGGCCTACGCTCGCGGTGAACTCGGCCCTCAAGGTCTACGCGCTGCGTCCCCCAGAGGGTACGGCGCTGGACCTCAGGTTCCACCCGACGGCCCTCATGGGCGATGGCGTGGAGAAGCTGGAGGGCTTCATTAAGGCGTTCATGAGGCGGGGCGGCACCGTTGTCCAGTTCAACGTCGTGGACTCGGAGACCCTCAGGGACGCCCAGGCCAACCCCG
>CAZQOX010000099.1:0-5210 GCA_964594895.1 uncultured Candidatus Bathyarchaeia archaeon | reverse complement strand
TAACCGAGTCACCCTCCAAGACCGTAAGGCCGCCGAGAATCGAGGAGGCCTACGGTTGGATGGAGTGCAGGATGACGTCCTACGAGCAGCTGAGTCCGAGGGCTGTCTGGATATTCGGGGAGATACTGTGTTCAGAGATAAGAAAGGAAGCGTTCGATGGAGTCGTTGACGTCGAAAACGTGAAACCGTTGAACCACATCTCCGGGGAGACCTTCGTCGTCGAGATGAAGAGAACAAAGTATAGACGATGATCGAAGGAGCGCGGTTCAACGGGTTTCTACGCCGAGAGCACGAAGACCCATAGGAGCAAGTCGCCGAAGGCCACGGAGAGCAGGTACCCCGCGGTGATGAGCACGATGTAGGGAATCGTCGCCGAGACCCACACCCTCTCGACGGCCATCTCGCCGAGGAGCCTGAACGTCTCCGCCGCCTTCTCGTCGTCCCAGATGTCGGGCCTGAGCCTGATCTCGCCGCCGGGCTCCTCCAGAGGGTACTGGTACGGTGGCCCCCTGACGTCGCCCAGCCTCACGTTGACGGCGGTGAACATGAGAGCTACCTTCCTCAGGGCCGAGACGTCTCTGTGTCTCCCGAAGAGGTCCGCCCCGCCGCCCGCGGCGCCCAGGTTTCTCGCCACGACGACTAGCGGCATCGTTATCCCGGCGACGGCGGTGTTCGAGACGAGGGTAAAGGCGTAGAAGGGCGGCGCCCAGCCCCAGTTAATCAGCAGGTAGACCGGTGGCCTCGGGTGTATCACCGACAGCGCCACGAAGGCCAGGAGATCGGCGCCCCCGAAGAGCCTGAGGTAGCCGAGGACGAGCCCCGCCGCGGCCATGAAGCCCACCGAGAACAAGAGCTGACGCAACGTGAGGGACCCGAGGAACAGATCGTATGCGTCGAGGACGAGGCCGGCGCCTCCGCCGGCGACCCAGAGAAGGTCGTGTACCTCCCTCGTCCGGAGGTCCCTGACCGAGCCGTACCCCAGCATGGCGACCGCCACGCCTGTCCTCAGCATGTCCAAGGTGAGTAGGCTCGGGCTCATACCCTGAACAAGGTGCACACGTTTTTAACTTTTGTAAACCCGGGATTCATGGTCTCCGCACACTTGATAAGATACCAGTGGTTCCATGGTTTCTATGCGTTACCACATGAGGAGAGCCGACAAGGAGTTCACGGAGCAGGAGAAGCTAGGCAAGGTGCTCAAGGAGACGAGCTACATGACCCTGGCCATGGCGAGGGACGGCGAGCCCTACCTGGTCTCGCTGAGCCACGGATACGACGAGGAGAGAAACTGCGTCTACTTCCACAGCGCGTCTGAGGGCAAGAAGCTGGACATCATGCGGGCCAACCCCTCTGTGTGGGGCCAGGTCATCGTGGACCACGGGTACGTCGAGAAGGAGTGCACACACAGCTACGTCACCGTCATGTTCAGGGGCCGGGTGAGCTTCATAGAGGACGAAGACGAGAAGCGCCGCGCCCTACGCACAATGCTGTGGCAGCTTGAACCCGACGCCGAGGCCAGGGAGAAACGGATGAACACCGACGGACTGGCCACAACGGTGTTCGGCAGGATAGACGTCGACCACATGACGGGGAAGAAGACCCAGGAGATCGATCTATAGCCCCTGATCCGCCTTGATTCTGAAGAGATTTTGAACAACTCTTAAAATAACCGTCGGCAATACCAGAGTGAAACCCGAGGAGGACCCAGAGTCGCCTTACTGTGAGAGATGCGGAGCCGAGCACGACGAAGACGCCTCCTTCTGCCCTAAGTGCGGCGCAGGCCTCAGCCGCGGCGGCGAACGGATGGTGGAGCTAGCCACCTGGACGCAGAGGTTCATAGCGTTGATCGTCGACGGCATAATCCTCGCCATAATCGTGGCATTCTTCCGGTTCCAGGGGGACTCCTCGCCCTTCGGGATGAGCTTCCGGTTCGGCGTAGACAACATCCTAGGCTTCCTCTACTTCATGTTCATGGACTACTACTACGGGCAGAGCGTCGGCAAGAAGGTGATGAACCTCAGGGTGACCAAGGATGATGGCGGGCCCCTGGAGCTCATGGACGCCGCCATAGAGGCCTTCGGCAAGGTGTTCCTGCTGCCCATAGACTTTCTCATAGGCTTCTTCATGTACAGGGACATGAACCAGAGGCTCTTCAACCACCTGAGCGACACCGTGGTCATCAGGGAATTGTAGCCCTGGGGTTGTAGCTGAAGGCGTCTTCGCCAATTTTCTGGCGTTTTACAGAGAAGGCTGTTTTCCGTTCGTCAAATCTCCTGTACCCGTCTTCGATTGCGTAGTACTCTTCGAATGGGATGCGTCTCCCCATGATTTTCACACTTCCCTATCCATGCCAACGGTTGTATAAAAAAGCCATACTTTCGATAGTGTTCGCACGCATTGTGACGGTTGAGTATGGATCTGGTCGAGACGTCTCCATGACCTCTTGGCCGTCGACGCCGAGGGTGCCTTCGCCGTCCACGGCGAGGACGTAGCCGCCCATTATCAGCAAGTTTACTTTTCCTTCGCCGATCATGGGATGAACCTATCGGGGTGCACCGTATGCCACTTGGTGCGGCTCTGGTACTCCACGGCGACGGATAGGACGCCGTTCTCGCCGTAGGCCCTGCCCATGAACTGGATTCCTGTGGGCAGCCCCTCGCCGTCGAAGCCGCTGGGAACGGATATGGCCGGCAGCCCCGCGCCGTTGCCCAGGGCGCCCATGGTGTCCCGGGTGGTGCCCGGGGTGGCCTTCCTGAACTCCTTGTCTATCTCGGGGACCGTGGTGCCTCGGCTGGGCGCCGCGACGGCGTCGTACTGCTCCATGACGTCCTCGGCGATCCGTGCCATCCTCTCCCTGAGCCGGAGGGCCTTGAGGTAGTCCTTCGCGAGGACGACGGTCCGGGCGTAGGGGCCGTACCTGCACTCTGGGGCGGTGAGGCCCCTGGCGAGCCCCCTTTCGGTGAACTCGTCGAAGGAGGCGGCGGCCTCGGCGTTGAGTATGGTCCTGGTCACGGCCTCGTAGGGGAACTCGGGGAACTCGATCTCCTCCACCTCGGCGAACCTCTCCACCTCCCTCATGGCTTCGTCGAAGTTACGTTTGACGGGCTCGGCGACGCCGTCGGTGACCCCCTTCGGCACGGCGACCCTGACGCCGTCCCTCTTCAACGCGTACCTGTACCGTCTCTTCGATGTGGAATGGTCCCTGGGGTCGTGTCCCGCGATGGCCTCCAGCACTATGCCGCAGCAGTCCGCGGTCTGGCAGAGGGGGCCCAGCTTGTCGAGGGTCCAGCTTAGGGCCATGGCGCCGTGCCTGCTGACCCTGCCGTAGGTGGGCCGTAGGCCGCTGACGCCGCAGTTGTTGGCCGGGCTGAGGATGCTGCCCCAGGTCTCGCTGCCTATGGCGAAGGGGACGAGCCCGGCGCCGACGGCGGCCCCCGAGCCGCTGCTGCTTCCGCCGCTCCAATGCCGCGGGCTCCATGGGGTGGCGCAGGGCCCCGTGAAGCTGGCGTTGGGCTGCCTGTACCCCATGCCCCCGGCCAGCTCTATCATGGCTAGCTTGGCGAGGAGGACCGCCCCCGCGTCCTCCAGCCTCTCCACGACGGCGGCGTCGTAGTCGAACACCTGGTTCTTGAAGGGGGCGGCGCCCCACGTCGTCGGTATCCCGGCGGTGGCGAGCAGGTCCTTGCCTCCCCAGGGTATGCCGTGCAGAGGCCCCCTGGCTTTGCCCTTCCTGATCTCTTCCTCGGCTCTCCTCGCCTGCTCCATAGCCCGCTCCTTGGTCAGGGTCACGACTGCGTTGAGGGTGGGCCCATGCGTCTCCAGCCGCCCCAGGAAGGTCTCGGCGAGCTCGACGGGTGAAGCCTCCCCGCTTCGGATGCTCTCGGATAGTCTCCTCAGGGGTGTGTAGACGGGGTTCACTCCTCTTGCCTCCTGTAGGGTTTGAAGACGGTGAAGGGCTCGTCCCAGTTGCCCAGCTCCACGCTCCTGAGTTCCATGGATGTCTCGACGATCCTCTCGACGGCCTCCTTCACCGCGTCGAGCTCCTCGGGGGCTATCTTGTCCCCGTACTTATCCTTGACGAGACTGAACAGTGTCTCGGCTTCCTCTGACTCCATGGTATATTATTGTGGGATGGTGTTTAAAACACAAATTATCATACCTACCATCTTCGACCTAACCGCACCGGCTGTGGCCATTCACAAGATCGGAGACAGGCTAGGCATAAGCAGTGGCACATTAAGCTCATAACCGGGACGTGAGGAAGAACGGGGAATGTGATGTGTACAGCGGAGCAGACAGTGTGTGTTGCTGAATGGGTGATTGAGGCGTGACCTTATTATCAATATATCAACCGCGGATGTCTGGTAAGTTCTTCAAAGAGGGTGATGTGGACCCTAAAAAGTGGTTATTTTCTTCTTCATTATCTCTATGTTTACTGCATTGTTAGAGGCTACTGTGGTGGTTTTAACATCCAATACGTTCATGAAAACACTGTTAACATAGTTCAAGATGAAAACACTCCACTTGTAGTCATAACTGTGACTTAAATGCAAACTATCCGATGCGTCTCCTCTGTGGTAATCGCACCTGAACCAGCCATTATATTGACCAAGTATCTGACAGATGTACCATAACACGCTATCATAGTTCACCTTCATCCCACGCTGAAGTAAACTGTCTCTAACCCTAGCAACTCCACGTGAAGAAGAAACCGATGTAAGCTCATCTTCGTCCATAGTGTCTAATAATGCCATCAAGGTATCGCCGCTCATGGACACCATGCTCCCACTCTGGAAAAATCGCAGTGAATCCACATAACGATCAACTAGATTACTGACGAGAGCATTAACTGACAGCCCATGCCTCTCGGCCTCTCTCTCCAGAACCAGATCGCTCTCCTTTTTTATGCGAATGGTACGGGTCGTACTCGGTGCACTAGCGTAGATAAACATGGCTAGTACACACATGAACACGATGCGTGATATAGATTATCATTAACACATTAACTTACAATGTAGACTGACGGTATAAATGTGGTGCTTCTTCTCTTTATACTTGAACAATTATGCCGTTCGTAAGAAGATATAAGGATTTGAACACTGACCTTGATGCACTATACAAAGACGTTGTCAAAGAGCTCCAGAACGAGAAGGAGCTGAACATCGGTAAAGAGCTCAGAGGAGACGTTAACGGCGTCCCCTTCATGAGCG
>CAZQOX010000098.1:0-5271 GCA_964594895.1 uncultured Candidatus Bathyarchaeia archaeon | reverse complement strand
TCGAGAGGAAGCTCCCCATAGCCCCCATCGCGTTCGCGGCGCCCACAGGGAAGTACTCTCCCATCGTGGTCGACATGTCCCTCGGCCCCATAGCCGGTGGACGCACCGCCATCCTCGCCCAGCGGGGCATGAAGGTCCCCCTAGGCTGGTACATAGACGACGACGGGAAGACCCATGACGACCCCAAGATATTTAACGAGGGGAAGGGCGCCCAGCTCCCACTGGGGCAGACCGGGCTCGGGTACAAGGGAATGGCCCTATCCATGATGATAAACATCCTCGGTGGCCCTCTCCTGGGCCACGTAGTCACCCAAGCCCACTCCTTCAGGAGGTGCGGCGTCTTCCTAGGAGCCATCGATCCCGAGGCATTCACGCCCCTGGAGACCTTCAAGGAGGGATTGGACGCCCTCATCTCCGACGTGAAGTCCTCCCGCCTCGCAGAGGGCTTCGACGAGATCACCGTCCCCGGGGAGCCCGAGTGGAGGACGATGAAGAGGCGCCTAGAGGAGGGCATCTACCTGGACGACGAGATATACGGGAGGATACTGGACACCGCCACGAGGCTGGGCGTCAGCACCTCCGGGTACGAGGGGAAGCCCGGGAAGGAGAGCGTCGTCCACCCATCCTACACCCTGAAGGACATGTACAGGTAATCCCGGGTAGTCAGGGAAATCTCCCTTTCTTCTTCTTGGAAGTTTTAAATGGCCGCCGCCCCAGCTATGAGTGATGCTCTATGAGCGGATTGTCTGATGAGGAGATCCTGGAGGGGCTCAGGGAGATAGACACCCCCACGATCTCAAACGTCGTTGCCACCTACCCAAAGTCAGAGGCCTGTCTAAAGCTCTACGACGCCTGGTACGGCGAGTGGTACACGGACACCTCCATCAAATGCGTCTACCCGGAGATGAAGCCTGTCGTCGGCCACGTCGCCACGGTGGTCTTCTGCGAGGAGTCGGAGAAGTACACGGGGGTGGGCCGCTGGGCCCTCCCTGAGCACATCGACTCCACCGACAAGCCCGTGGTCCTCGTGGCGGAGCAGCAGTTCCCCCCGGAGCTGGCGAACCGTGTCGGCCTCTTCGGCGAGATGATGACCACCCGGTACAAGGCGTTGGGTGTGGCGGCGGTGGTGACCAACGGCCCCATGAGGGACGTCGACGCCATCAAGCCCCTAGGAGTGCAGTACTTCTGCACCGGGACGACTCCGGCGCACGGGGACATGATGGTGAAGGCGGTCGGGGTCCCCGTCACGGTAGGGGGCATGACGGTGATGCCGGGGGACATGGTTCACATGGATCTCCACGGCGTGGTGAAGTTCCCGGCGGAGCACAGGGGGGAGATCCTCGTCAGGGCGAGGAAGCTGCTGGAGAACGAGGCCGGGAGCGCCGCGTTCTTCAAGGACCCAGAGTTCAGCTTGGAGAGATGGAAAAAACGGTCTAGCCCGGCCAAATTAGTATAATAACATTTAACGGAACCTTACTTTTACCGCTTCTCTGTTTTCACATACGATGTGATGCAGGCACGAGCATTTCTCGCCCAGGATCAAACGATCATCATTCAGCCGGCTTCTCCGGTTAAAAGCCTCACGCAAGCTCGGAGACACTGCCCAACACGGCGTCCGCCCCCGCGTCCATGAGGTCGGCGCCGCCCACCCCGACGACGTAGGCGACGTTGGCATTCCTGCCGGCCTCCATGTCCGTGGGCTGGTCGCCGAAGTACACCGTCTGCATCGTGTCCACGCCGGTGAGCGTGCAGGCCTCCAGTATCATGTCTGGGGCCGGCTTGCTCTCAACCACCATGTCAGTCCCCACGACGACCTCGAAGAGAGCCTCGGCGTCGAGACTCTTCAAGACGTCCACCACGGTCTGGCTCTGACTGTTGGTCGCTATGCCCAGCTTGAAACCCCTGGCTTTGAGCGCCTCCACCGCGGGCCTCAGCCCGCCGAAGAAGAGGGGCCTGTAGGTCGTTCTCTGGATGGCGTCAGCCTCGCAGTAGATCTCCTGGGCCAGCTTCCTCGCCTCGTGCCAGGGGCACCCGTGACGGTAAAGAGCCAAGGTCGCTACGGCGAGGTCCTCGCTCCGCGGGGCCTTGCTGAGGGGCCCATCCATGTCCACCTCAAGCGTCCCTGGGTCGACTCCCTCCAAGTCAGCCCACGTCTTGGCTACCTCTGGGCCTGTCTTATCCGTGAAGGCCCTCATCCGCGCCTTGGCGAGGCTCTGGAACTGCGCCTTGTCGTCTATTAAGGTGCCGCTCAGGTCGAATAGCAGCAGCTCTGCCTCGACGTCGACGCCTTTGATCGTCATCTTGGGCATCTTTCATCCACCTATAATGTCTTTACGTCGGCCGCCCTGATAACTTTTAAATCCCCTAAAACTCAAGTTATCTTGGTGCAGATTTTGGCCACGGCGTTCGTCCTGATTAACGCGGAGATCGGGGCAGAGAGCGAGGTACTGAAGGGGCTGAAGGAGATCGGAGAGGTCAAGGAGGCCCACATGGTGTACGGCGTATACGACATCATCGCCCGCATCGAGACGGAGACGATGCAGGAGCTCAAGGACATCATAAGCTGGAAGATTCGTCGCCTCGAAAAGGTGCGAAGCACTCTGACCATGATCGTAGTCTAATCCCCCACCCTATTTTTAGCAACCTTTTTACAATCCAGCCCATAGCAGTGTTCGAACCCAGTTGAGGCTCCACATCGGCCTGGACGACACCGACAGCCCGGAGGGCGGGTGCACCACATACGTGGCGGCTTTGCTAGCGGAGCGTCTGCTGGCGCTGGGGGCCAGGTTCATCGACTATCCCATCCTGCTCAGGCTGAACCCCAACACGCCCTGGAAGACAAGGGGAAACGCCGCGGTGTGCCTCAGGGTCGAGGTCGACGAGAGTCAGGAGAACGAGGCGTTAAAACACGCTCTAGAACTCGTGGAGCGGTACGCGCAGTTCGGGTGCGACAACACCAACCCAGGGGTCGTGTTCCACTTCGGCGAGGTCCCGGAGGAAGCAGCAAACTTCTCCGAGAAGGTCGTCAGGCAGATAGTCGAGAGAGAGGAAGCCGAGGAACTCATCAGGGATCACGGGATGCATGCATTCGCGTGGAAGAATGGCAGAGGCGTCATCGGGGCCCTCGCGGCGATAGGAGGCACCCTCCGCGGCGACCACACCTACGAGCTGCTCACCTACCGGACGCCGGAATACTGGGGCTCCCCTCGGAGAGTGGACGCGGAGTCCGTGAGGAGGATGGACGAGGCCACCAGAGGAGGCACTTTCAACAACGTAGACGAGAGAGGGAGGCCGATCATCACGCCGCATGGGCCCGACCCGGTTCTATACGGCGTCAGAGGCGAGTCCCCAGAGGCAGTCTATGGAGCCTGTAAGATGGTCGAGGAGCTGGAGCCCGTGGAGCGGTGGATGATCTACAGGAGCAACCAAGGAACAGACGCCCACTTCGCGTCCGCGGTGCCGATAAGCAGCCTCACGCCTTACAACCCGGCGATAATCATGGGAGCCGTGGCGTCGAGACCAGAAACCATCCCCGGGAGCCACGTCATATTCAAGGTCAGGGACGGCTCAGGCGAGGCGGACTGCGCCGCCTACGAGCCCACCGGAGGCTTCAGGAACGTCGTGAGGCGGCTGATCCCAGGGGACACGGTGAGGGTGTACGGCGGCGTAAGACCCATGAACCCTGGGCTCACGCTTAACGCGGAGAAGCTAGAGGTAATGAGTTTAGCTGAGAAAGTCTCTTTCAGGAACCCGAGGTGCCCAGAGTGCGGGGGCAGCACCGAGTCCATGGGCTCGGGCCAGGGGCTCCGATGTAAAAAGTGTGGATACAGGGACGGCTCGCTAGAGAAGATCAGGGCGGTCAAGCCGAGGCAGTTGAAGCCTGGAGCGTACCTCCCAGACAGGGACGCTCACAGGCACCTCACCAAGCCGCTGGAGCGGTACGGCAGAGAGAGGCCCTATGTGAGAGGCCCATTGTTCGAGCCCTGGATATCCTGGGGCGGCCCTGAGTAGCCTAGTCTTTCTCGTCCGTGACGGTGTAGTAGACGTGGTTTTTCTGCACTATCGGCCTGGCCTTCAGGACGTTCAGGACATCCCCGTCCATCACGCCATCGTCGGCGGTAGCTGCCACCACCTCGCCCACGAAAAGCGTGTGGTCTCCGCAGACGACGCTCTGGATCACCCTGCACTCGATGTGGCTGAAGCACTCCTCGATCCGGGGAGGCTTGACCTTGAGGGCCGGGATGGGCGTGAGCCCGGTCTCCTTGAACTTGTCAACCCTCCTCCCCGACTCGGTTCCGCAGTAGTGCATCTCCTTCTCGATGCCGATGGGCGGCACGTTGACGACGAACTCACCAATATCCGCTATGAGGTTGTGGCTGTAGCGCTGAGGCGCCACGCCGATGCAGACCTGGGGTGGCCTGAGGGAGATTGACATGTACATGCCGAGGGTGATTATGTTGGGGTTACCCTCCTTGTCCACGCAGGTGGCCATCACCACCGGCGGTGGCGGCCCCGGCTGAAGAAGCCTGCCCTTAGGCATCTCTATCTTGTCCATGGTTGATGATCCGGGTTCATCCGATAAAAATGAAGCGAAGGAAAACAGCTACCTCAGGCTCCTCCAGTCGGCTACGTTGGCCTTCTTGACGATCTCGTAACCTAGCCTGTAGTCCTTTATGCTGAGGATGGAGTTGACGCCGGACTCCATCTTCTCTCTCTCCAAGCACACCAGAAACACGGGTCACATGGCTTCACGTTATGGACTATCCCTCCCAGCGTGATCGTGGGGGCGCTGTCCCAGTTGGTTTTAACACGAGTGTCTCAAGATGCTTCGCCACAGATCGTATGACGGTGACCCCTAGCCTTGGGTTTAAATAGCCGGCTACATTCCAATAGATAAAACAGGGCTGAACAGGTTGTCACGTGGAAGAGAGTACGACGGAGCCATCACCATATTCTCGCCAGAGGGACGCATCTACCAAGTCGAATACGCGCTGGAGCTAGTCAAGCGGGGCAGCCCCATAGTCGGCGTCAAGAGCCCCGACGGCGTCGTCCTGGCCGCCATCGAGCCCAAGCAGAGCAGGCTGGCGGCCCCGATAAACAGCAAGAAGATATACAAGATCGACGAGCACGTCGCCGTAGCCATCGCCGGCCTGAGCCCCGACGCTAGGGTGCTGGTCCGGCAGGCCAGGTACGTGTCCCAGGGCAACAGGATGACCTACGACGAGCCGGTGGACATCGAGAGCCTCACCAGCAGCGTCGGCGACCTCCTCC
>CAZQOX010000097.1:0-5332 GCA_964594895.1 uncultured Candidatus Bathyarchaeia archaeon | reverse complement strand
GCACGACGGCGTACCCTTCACGGCTGAAGACCTGAAATTCACCTACGAGTACATACGAGAATACGGAATACCGAGATACCTGCCTAACATACAGTTCATCGAGGACATAGTACTGGTCGACGACTACACCCTCGAGGTATACCAGAACACGACCAGCTACTTCGCGTTCCACTACCTAAACGGTCCACCCGTGCTCCCCAAGCACATCTGGGAGGACGTGGGCGCAGGTTGGCAGGACTATGACCCGGTGGCGGAAGGCGGACTGATCGGTCTTGGACCCTGGAAGTTCGTGGAGTACGTCCCCGGCGAATACGTGCACCTCGTAGCAAACAAGGCTTACTTCAAAGACCCCACCATAGCCAAGCAGGCGCAGGAGATATCTTTACTCGAGGAACAGCTAGCTCAGGCCTCCCTCACAGGCGAGGAAACGGCTAAAGACATTGCCACGCTAAGCGCACAGCTAAATGAACTAGAGGCAAACACACGCCAACTTCTGGAAGCAAACGCCGCGGAAGTCAACGCCCTCGAATCCCAGATCTCATCTCTAGATACACAAGTCTCAAACCTGGAGGGTGGACTCACAAGCGCTTCAAACATCGGGTATGCTTCCATAGCGATAGCCGTAATCGTGGGTGCAGTCGCGATCTACATGGCTAGAAGGGAGACATAGAACCGATCCAACCCTTTTTTCTTTATAACTCGATCAACAAATATCTAACCTTAAGAAATAGACACACCAAGTGTAGAGGAGAGAGAGATGTCACTGAAGAGTTACATATTAAAGAGGCTGGCCTACAGCGTCGTCCTCCTGTTTTTCGCGATTTCACTCAACTTCGTCATCTTCAGGATGGCTCCCGGTAACCCGATCCAGGTAGTGGCCAGCGGCATGAGACTCGAGCCAGAGATGGTCGAGCGCCTGATAGAGCTGTGGGGGCTACAGGAGCCGATGCACGTCCAATACATTCGCTACATCAGGTCTACTCTGACATGGAACTTCGGGTACTCCTACAACTCCCTGGAGCCAGTGTCTAGAGAGATCATTGAGAGGCTTCCTAACACCCTTCTCCTGATGGGGGTCTCCCTGTTCTTCGCGATCATCTTCGGGACAGTCTTCGGCATCTATGCCGCATACAGACGCGGGAGTCTATACGATCTAACCTCGGTCACGATCTCGCTCTTCAGCTACGCCCTCCCTACCTTCTGGATGGGGCTACTCATGATCTACGTCGGAGGATACGTGCTAGGCCTCTTTCCCCTCGCAGGGACCATGTCGAGGCCTCCGCCGATAGACCCCGTACTGAAGGTTTTCGACGTCGCCTGGCACCTCTTCCTCCCCGGCCTCACCCTCTTCCTCTTCCAGTACGGGGGATGGCTGCTGATGACGAGAAGCACCATGCTTGAAACCCTCCACGAGGACTACATCACAACCGCCAGAGCGAAAGGAGCGACCGAGAGAAGCGTACTCTTTAAACACGCCTTCCGCAACGCCATGCTGCCACTCGTGACCAACGTCGCACTTCAGATCCCGGGCCTCCTGAACGGAGCGATACTGACGGAGACTGTGTTTTCCTGGCGGGGTCTAGGACTCTATACCTGGACAGCCATCCAGTTCAACGATTACCCCGTGCTTCAAGCACTATTTTTCATCTTCGCGTTAGTCACAGTGGTCTGCAACTTCCTCGTAGACATCGTCTACGGATACATCGATCCGAGGATCCAGTATTGAGGTGTAGAGGATGACATCATCAACCCGTAGAAAAAGATACAGCCGCTTGATGAGCCAGGCGAAGGATTTCTGGAACGTTTACAGGCAAAACAAGAAGGGGCTCGTAGGCATAGGCCTGATCTTCTTCTTTATCCTGTTCTCCATCTTCGGTCCGATGTTCACAGAGAACGATCCCGTGAAAGACTGGGATGTGGGGGGCAGAAGAGTCCCCCCGGTGTGGTTTAAAAACCTCCCGGGCTACCAGAACCTGGTTCCCAACCTGAAGCCGGTGACGGACGTCGGCTTCCGGGACTCCGAGGAACTCTCAGACTGGGGCATCATAGCAAGCCCCGAGGACGGCTTCACAGTCACGCATTCCGTGGAGGGCTACGACGGCGGGAGCGGCCCCGGCTCGATCCTCGTCAGCCTAAACAGAGGGGCTGGCACGCCCGTGTCCGCGGACGTCAAGATCTCTAAGATCTTCACGTGGCCGTATTCCTCTCCACCCAAGAGGTTTAGCTGCGACGCCAGTTTCAAGGCTGAAGGGGTCGAGGGTACACGTCTAAACATCGGGATCGTCCTAGTCGACGCGAAAGGAGAGGAGTATGTCCTATGGCAGAGGGACGTATCTTCGGATACCGGGTGGTCGACTCCAGAGTATAAGGTGGACTCGTACTCGATAAGGGTGAAGATGATCTTCCCCGAAGGAGTGTTCGCTGATCCGGCTCAAAAGATCTTCAACGGAACAGGCGACTACGAGTTCTATCTCAGGGCTTCCTTCGATGAAATAGACCCGGGCTCGACGACCATTACAAACCTATACGTCGACGATCTCGACATCAAGTTGATGGGTACATGTTATGGCCTCCTCGGAACCGACCAGTGGGGCCGGGACGTATACAGCCAGCTGGCCCATGGTACGAAGACGTCCCTCCTCGTGGGTCTGCTGTCCGCGTTCATCTCCGTGTCCATCGGCTTAACCGTCGGCCTGTTCGCCGGCTTCATGGGCGGGCTGGTAGACGAGGTTTCGATGCGTTTCGCGGACATGCTCCTAGTGATCCCATTCCTTCCCCTGCTCCTCATCCTCATCGCCATCCTGGGCCAGAGCATAATCAACATAATACTGGTCATCAGCCTCCTCGGCTGGATGTTCTTCAGCCGCACCGTGAGAAGCCAGGTCCTGAGCCTGAAGGAGAGGGCGTTCATCGAGGCGGCCCGCGCCGCAGGAGGCTCAAACATCCACATAGCGATAAGGCACGTCCTCCCCAACGTCATGGGCCTGGTGTACGTGAGCCTCGCGACGAACGTCCCCGCAGCCATAACGTCCGAGGCTGCGCTGAGCTTTCTAGGCCTCGGCGACCCCAGCGTCATGAGCTGGGGCCAGATGCTGCACGACATCGTGTACTACGCCGCCATAAAGGAGCTGTACTGGGTCATCCCGCCGGGGCTGTGCATCGCGCTGCTGGCGGTCAGCTTCGTTATGATGGGGTTCTCACTCGACGAGATACTGAACCCCAGACTCAGAGGTCGTTGACATGAACATCCTCGAAGCGTCGGGCCTGAAAGTCTATTACCAGACCGTGAAAGGCGTCGTGAAGGCGGTTGACGGCGTGGACATGTTGGTCGAAGAGGGGACCTCCGTCGGCTTAGCGGGGGAGTCTGGGTGCGGGAAAACCACACTGGGCCTATCCTTCCTGAAGCTTCTGCCGCCGAACGGGGTGATCGAGGCTGGGTCCCTGTTCTTCGACGGCGACGACATCTACGAGATGGACGAGGATAGGTTCAGGGAAGACATCCGGTGGAACCGCATCTCGATGATCTTCCAGGGGGCCATGAACGCGCTCAACCCTGTGTTCAAGGTCGAGGACCAGATAGGTGAAGCCATCAAGCTCCACGATAAGAAGACGAAAAAGAAGGAAAGAACCCAGGTGGCACGCGACCTCTTAAGGAAGGTGGACATCGACCCGGTGATGGGGGGCCATTACCCCCACGAGTTCAGCGGCGGCATGCGCCAGCGGGCCATGATCGCCATGGCCCTCGCGTGCAGCCCCCAGCTCGTGATAGCCGACGAGCCCACCACGGCGCTGGACGTGATCGTGCAGAAGCAGCTCATGGACCTGCTCAGGGGCCTCAAGGAGGAGATGAACCTCTCTATGGTGGTCATCAGCCACGACATCTCCGTCCTAGCCGAGCTATGCGACTACCTGAACATAATGTACGCCGGGAGGATAGTCGAGTGGGGGGAGATAAACGAGATATTCAGGAACCCTTGGCACCACTACACCCACGGGCTGATCAGCACCTTCCCGACGGTGGAGGACGAGGAGAGGAAATCCACCTTCGAGTATATAGAGGGAGCCCCGCCGAACCTGCTCGACCCGCCGCAGGGATGCAGGTTCCACCCCAGGTGCCCCGCCGCCACAGAGATCTGCAGACACGACCCGCCGCCCGAGATGAGAATGCTGCGAGATGACCACCGTTTAGCGTGCCACCACCCGCGAGGCGACCACCCATGAGCGACGAACCATTACTCAGAGTGAGAGCCCTGAGGAAGCTGTTCCCCGTCAGAAAAAGCTTCTTCAGCTCCCTCTTTTCAAAGGAAAAACTGAATCTACACGCAGTCGACGACGTCACGTTCGACATCTACCCGGACGAGGTCCTCGGCCTAGTCGGGGAGAGTGGCTGCGGCAAGACGACCCTAGGCAGACTGTTGATCCGCCTCATCGAGCCCACGAGCGGCGAGATCTTCTTCAGGGGCACAAACATCGTGCCCCTCTCACACGAGGAGATGAAGCAGTATAGGCCCAAGATGCAGATCATCTTCCAGGACCCCTACGAGTCCCTGAACCCCAGGATGACCGTGCTCGACCTGGTGGCGGAGCCCCTCGAGGTAAACGGCTTGGTGGAGAACGAAGCCGAGAAGGAGGAGCGGGTCACCGAGATCTTGGAGCATGTCAGGCTCACGCCTCCCGAGGACTTCATGTTCAGGTACCCCCACGAGCTGAGCGGGGGCCAGAGGCAGCGCATCGCCGTGGCGCGCGCATTGATCATCCACCCTGACTTCGTCGTCGCGGACGAGCCGGTGTCGATGCTGGACACCTCCACCAGGGGCGAGATACTGAACCTGATGATGGAGCTCAAGACGCTGACCCGCTCCTACCTCTTCATCACCCACGAGCTCGCGGTGGCCCGGCACTTCTGCGACAGGATCGCCATCATGTACCTGGGCAGGATCATGGAGATGGCCGGCAGCGACGAGATAGTCAGGAACCCCGTGCACCCCTACACGAGGGCCCTCCTGGAGGCGACGCCTGTCCCGAACCCCGCGGCGAGACGGGACAGGGTGGGCATCAAGGGAGAGGTCGTCAGCCCCATCAACCCGCCCAGGCGCTGCAGGTTCTACAGCAGGTGCCTCGAGGCGAAGGAGATATGCGGCAAGCTCGAGCCCGAGCTGGTCGACGTCGGCGGAGGCCACCTCGTGGCGTGCCACATCAACAAGGAGTAGGCTCTATCTAATCCTGCTTCTCATGACCTGGCCCAGGAAACAGCCCAGCAGGTTGACGGGCGCGGTGAGCATCAGAACGGTGACCATGGGCTGTATCGACCCCGCGACCAGTAACGACATGA
>CAZQOX010000096.1:0-5347 GCA_964594895.1 uncultured Candidatus Bathyarchaeia archaeon | reverse complement strand
ACATGTCGCTGCTGAAGTACCCGAGGTACAGTGCGTCTGCGTCGCCGAAGGTGAATCCTTTATCCACGGACTCCGCGGCCTCCAGCGCGGCCTCGACGAACAGCTCCCGTCCCTGCTTGTCCTGGTGGAGCCTGTGGTGGAACCTCGTCATCCCTGCCCCTATCACCGAAACCTGGCGGTATAGACTCAAAACGCTCATAACGGGCAGGGGAAGAAACCATATTAAAACTTGTGACGAACAAATAATCGACGAACGACGAAGCCCGCGTCTCGATGAGGACCGAGCAAACACCCGGATGGCTCAGGTATATAGAATAATGTCTGAAATTTTTACGCGTTGGAAAACGTTAAAAGATGATACGAAGTTTTTCACATGGGTGTAGATATGAGCATTGCCTTTGTACTGATCAACACTGATCTGGGTGAAGGATCCGACGTCGAGAAAGCCCTCAAAGAGATCTCAGAGGTACACGAAGTTTACGGAGTCTACGGAGTCTACGACTTCGTCGTACGCCTGGAGGCAGACACGATGCAGGAACTCAAGGACGTCATCACCACGAAGATCAGGCGCCTAGACCACGTCCGCAGCACGCTGACCATGATAGTTGTCGACTAGCCTTCCCCAAACCCCTTTCTTCCGTAAAACCCAGGTTGAAAGGGTTCTACTGTAGGTAGCCCAGGCTATTCATCTTCTCCAGGACCTTCTTGACGCTCTCCTCGACCGTCTCCTTGTCCGTGTCCAGGATGAGCTCCGGGCTCGGCGGCTCCTCGTAGGGATCGTCCACGCCGGTGAAGCCGGTTATCTCGCCCGCCAGCGCCTTCCTGTACATGCCCTTGGTGTCTCGCCTCATGCACTCCTCGACGGGACACCTCACGTAGACCTCCATGAACTCGCCTATCTCCTCCCGGCTCCTCCTACGCCTCTCCATGTAGGGTGAGACGAAGGTAGCCAACACCTTGACGCCGTTCCTGGTGAGGAGCTTCGCCACGAAGGTCACGCGCTTTATGTTCTCGTCGCGGTCCTCCTTGCTGAATCCCAGGTCGCTGGTCAGGCTCTTGCGGACGGTGTCGCCGTCGAGGCGCTCGACCCTGTGCCCCTGCTCCCGTAGTACGTTGGCGACCCTGTCGGCTATGGTCGTCTTGCCGCTGCACGGAAGACCCGTGAACCATACAGTCACCCCGCCAGTCATCCCGTCACTTCCTGAATCCCTTTACTGACTTCGATCAACGTATAATACTTCCTAAACTCTCAGCACCTCCCATAGCACCGCGAAGAACTGCCTGAGGTGCCTCGTCTGGATCCTCCTCTCGCCGTCCTCCCGTTCCTTGATGGATATCTGGACGCCGGCTACGCGGGCGCCGCGTCGATGGGCCTCCAGCACGAAGGTGCCGCAGAGGCAGGCTCCGTGTAGACGCATCTCTCCGGCGATCTCTCGTCTGACGGCCCTGAACCCTGTGCTCGCGTCACCTATGGGCACCCTCATGCTTGTGAGCGACGTAAGCAACCTCTCGCTCAGGTACGGCAACTCGGGGCGTATCCCCATGACGAGGTCGGCCTCGCCTCTCAGGATGGGCTCGATGAGGCTCGGTATCTCGGAGGGGTCGTGCTGTCCATCTGCGTCCAGGGTGACGATGACGTCGCCCTTCGCCTCTCTCAGACCCAGCTCCGTCGCCTTTAGGACGCCTGTGTTCCGCTGCTTCAGGACCCTCGCCCCGGCGGCCTCGGCTAGACGCGCCGTGTCGTCTGTGCTGCCGTCGTCCACGACCAGGACCTCGTCGACGTAGAGCAGGGTGCTCTCCACGACCGCCTCTATGGTCTTCTCTTCGTTGTAGGCGGGGATGACCGCCGAAACCGTGGTCTCGTCAGCGGCCGCCATGTGCTTCCATCACCTTTGCTGGGCCCAGTACTTGATGAGCTGCCTCACCCCTTCCCTGACGGTCCACCCGTTCTCGAACCCGAGCACGCCGCGTATCTTGGTGAGGTCGTAGCTGAACTTCTTGGTCTCCCCGGGCCTGGGCGCGGTGTTCACGGCCTCCGCCACGCCGCCGGTCTCGGCGGCTATCTCCTCCTTGACCATGTCTGCGATCCTGTTAATGGTCAGGGTCTCGCCGCCGACGTTCAAGGTCTCGCCTCCTATCCCCTCCTTGGTGAGTGAGAGCATCATGGCCTCCGAGATGTCCTGGACGTGGACGAAGTCCCTGCTGTACTCGCCGTCCCCGTAGACCGTCAGCGACTCGCCGCTCATCCCCTGGTCAACGAACTTCGGTATCACCGTGCCCCAGCGGGTGAACACGCCGACGCCGTAGATGTTCCCGAACCTCAGGTTCACCGTCTCTATGCCGTAGTTGTCCCAGTACGTGTTGACTATCTGCTCCCCCGCCACCTTGGTGACGCCGTAGAGGTTGAGGGGCCGCTGCGGATGGTCCTCGGTCACGGGCATCTCGACTGGGACGCCGTAGGTGGATGCGCTGGAGCAGAAGACGACCCGCCCGACGTCCAGCCTCCTAGCCGCCTCCATCACCTGGTATGTGCCGTAGACGTTCACGGAGACGGCTTCCTCCGGGTGCTCGTTGCACCTCACCAGCCCCGGCAGAGCCGCGAGGTGGGCCACGGCGTCGCATCCCTCCCACTCCTCGACGAGCAGCTCCACGTCGCGGATGTCGCCAACCACGCAGTCGACTCTCTTACCGAGGTCATGCTGCTTGAGGAGCTTGTAGTCTCCTATGCTCTCGTTGTCCACCGATATCGCTTCGTGCCCCCTCTCGAGGAGCGTTGTCGCAAGTGTGGACCCGATGTACCCAGCGCCGCCCGTCACAGCCACTCTCATCTGCATTCCTCAATAACTATGCAATGATAGTAAAAAAGGGTGGATGCTACGCCGTCCACTTGACCTTGGGCATGATGCATTGCCTCATGGCCTCTATCCGGTCCTTGTACTCCATGAGCTTGGGGATCGTGATCCGAAGCTCGTCCTCTAGGGTGTATGTCGGCTTGAAGCCTAGGTTAGGCAGGTGCTCCATGTCGGGCTCGTAGTAGTGCTCCTCGGCCTCCACGCGTGGGTTGGGGATGTTCCATATCTTGCCATCCAGGCCGAACTCCTTGGCGACCTTGCTGACGCGCTCAGCGAGTTCGTTGGCGCTGTAGGTCTCATCGAACTGGTTGAAGACCCTGTACTCGCCCTCGTCAGGCGGGTTCTCGATGGCTATCGTGAAGCACTGCATGCTGTCGCGGAGAGCCAGGTATCCCCTGGTCTGCCCGCCCTTACCGTAAGGCGTCAGCTCGTGGCCGATTACCGCCTGGGCGCAGAACCTGTTGATCGCTGTCCCGAAGCACTCGTCGAAGTCGTACCTCGTCAAGAGGTCGTCGTTGACCATGTCGTCAGTCAGGACGCCGTGGACCACCCCCTGCATGACGTCGGTGGCGCCTAGGCCCCATATCTTGTTGGCGAACATCAGGTTCCAGGTGTCGTGGACCTTCGTGAGGTGGTACCAGCTTCCGGGCTGACGGGGGAAGGGTAGCTTGTCCTTGCGGCCCCTGTACTCGATCTCGAAGAAGCCTTCCGGGATGTCGATGTTGGGGGTGCCGTACTCGCCCATGGTGCCGAGCTTCAGAAGGTGGCATTTGGGCGCGTGGTCCTTCATGGCGAAGAGTATGTTGTTGTGGCCGACGATGTTGTTCATCTGCGTGTAGTTGCAGTGGGACGCGTCTATCATGCTGTAGGGGGCGCTGGGTATCTCGCCCAGGTGGACGATGCAGTCCGGCTTCTCCTTCTTCACGACGAGGTCCACGAAGCTCTCCTCCGTGAGGTCGCCCTTGTAGAACCTGAGGTCGCGGTCTGTGGCCTTCCTGTACGCCTCGAGGCGCTCCTTCATCGTTTTGATGGGTGTTGCGCTCCAGCTGCCCACCTCGTGGACGGTCCTGCGTCTGCTCATGTTGTCTACGCCGCAGACGTCGTGGCCTCTGCCGCTGAGGTACATGCTGAGGGCCCAGCCCAGGTAGCCGTCCATTCCCATTACCATTACGTTCATGTGTCTTTCTCCTGTAACACTATCCAGTATTGGATATTACTACTTGGAGATAGTAAGTTTTTTGTTTATAAACTTATGTAGACATATGAACAACCTAAACACATAGAGGAATGCGATGGAGCCCAAGGTCAACCAGGTCAAGTTCAGCCTCATGAGCATGGGACTCAACGAGTACCAGGCCTCAGCCCTGGCCCACCTCATGTACCTGGGCGAGACCAAGGCAACCACGCTAAGCAAGGCCAGCGGCGTACCCAACGCCCGTATCTACGGCGTGCTCGACGAGCTAAGCCAGAAGGGGCTCCTCATTATGAGGCCTGGTCGCCCCGCCCTCTACGCCCCGCTTTCGCCTGAGGAGATAGCCACCGCATTGGTATCGGTTTCCCGGGAGGAGGTCAGAAAACGGCTTAGCGTCGTGGAGTCTTACCGGAGCGAGTTCGAGTCGGCCGCGTCGGAGATGTACCTGAAGGCCGGGGCGAGCGAGCAGCGGACCAGCCTCATTCGTGTGGTCAGCGTCGGCGACGTCTCGATAGAGGAGACCCGCAAGCTCTACAGGTCGGCCAAGGAGACGCTGCTCATCTCCACGAGGGCCATGGAGTACTTCCAGCAGGTGAGGGAAGACTTGGCGGACGCCCTGAACCGGGGGGTATCTGTCAAGATACTCATGAGGTCTCCGGAGAGCCTCAGCGAATCGGATAGAGAGAAACAGAACGCTATTCTCGGTACCATAGGCGCCGCGTTTGAGGACGGATACGAGGTGAGGTTCTCTGACGAGGTGGAGATCCGTGGCTGCGTCGTGGACCCCGCGGACGGCGGCAAGGCGCTGTTCCTGGTGGAGGAGGAGGGGGTTCCGTTCTTCCTCAGGGAGGCGGCTCTCACGTTCCACCCCGGCGTCGCAAGGGCGCTGGGAGCCATGTTCGACCTCAAGTGGAGGTTCGACTCCAGGCCAGCCTAGCTCAGGGTTTAAATCGAGGCCTCCGTTCAAATCTGTGATTAAGCATGGTGCGTTGCCCTAGTTGCGGCGAGTGGAACGACGAGGGAGCATCGTACTGCAGGAGATGCGGAAACAGGCTAGGCTCTCCCCGGCAGGACACGGGGTTTGACAGGCTGAGATACGATGTCGGGGCGCAGACTCTGTGGGTCACGCGGGTAATCGCGTACGCCATCGACTCGTTAATCGTCGGCGCCTTGGGGGCGTTGCTGGCTTTACTGGCCTACGTGCCTCTGTGGATAGGCTCTATATTCTCAGGGGAGCTGGACTGGACGGGTGTCTGGCGGCTGCCCTTCATCCTCGGGGCGGGGCAGGTGATATACTTCACCG
>CAZQOX010000095.1:0-5394 GCA_964594895.1 uncultured Candidatus Bathyarchaeia archaeon | reverse complement strand
CAAGCATATGAGAGTTCCGTAGATGGCAATTAATATATCTTCACAATTTTTCATGTGACCCGTTGGGAATGGTTTTTCTAGAAAGGTTCGACATCTAACTCACATGGAGAAGAAACTGGTAGCCCTAGTCGGCGCGGTTTTCTTCGTTTCAAGTTACTTCATGGTGCGTTTCGCGTCGGTGGTCCCTTTCGGCTCGCTGTCGGCCGTCTTCATCGTGATCTTCGCGCTTCCTTCATATATCAGCCTCGTCAAGCACACGGGGGCGAGGAGGGGGCTCACCGCTCTCCTCATCCTCAGCGCCTTGCCTCTGCTCGTCGAGGCCTATGCCGTGTGGACGGGTTTCCCGTACGGCGAGTTCCATTACTCTGAGCTACTGGGTTACACCGTCCTGGGGCTCGTCCCTGTGTCGGTTGGCTTCGCCTATGCCCCGATTCTACTCGGGGCGATGGTCGTGGCCAGCAGGTTCAGCGGCCGAAGCCTGGCGAGGTATGCTTTGTTTTCATCGTTGGTGAACGTGTCGATAGACATGGTCATCGACCCCGGGGCCGTTTCCACTGGTTTCTGGGAGTGGACACGGCCAGGGGTCTACTACGGCGTGCCTTTGATAAACTTCGTCGGCTGGGTTGTGACGGGCTTCGTCTACGCGGCGCTGTTCTACCTGATGGCTGGGGTCGAGACCAGCCTTCCTCTACCGTCCAGCGTGTCCACGAGCCTCATCTGGATTCTATGCTTCTGGGCTGGGTACAATCTACTCAACCTGCTATTGTTACCGGGCTTTCTAGGCATTGCAGAGGTCGTCGTTCTTCTGAGAACCTATGAATAGAAAAAGGGGTGTGGGGCTACCCGCACTTCTCGAGCAGCATCTCCCAACGGTGGTCGACGCCGTCCTGGATGGCCTTCAGCAGCTCCTCGTTGGGCTTGGGCCTGAACAGGTGGCGGAACCTGCCCTGGGTCTTCAGGTACTCCTCAACAGGCTTCTTGCTCTCCGGCCTCCTGGCGACGGCGGCGCTAGGGCCGCTCAGCTTCCACACGGGCTTGCCGTCCTTGTTCTCGACCTCGTAGAGGGGGAACACGCAGGTCTGGGTGGCGAGCCTGGAGACGGCTATGGTGTCAGAGGTGGGGTACCTCCAGCCCCTGGTGCACCCGATGAAGGCGTGGAGGAACTTTGGTCCCTCGATGCCGAAGTTCTTCCTGCACTTGTCCAGCACGTCCTGGGGCCAAGCCGGGTTCAGCGTCGCCGCGTAGGGAATGTCGTGGGCGACGACGATGTCCATGATGGGCTTCTTCCACTGGGTCTTGCCGGGGATCACCTTGCCCGCCGGGCTCGTGGTGGTCGCCGCGGCGAGGGGGGTCCCCCCGCTGCGCTGGATGCCTGTGTTCATGTAGGCCTCGTTGTCCATCAGCACGTAGGTGAAGTTGTGGCCGCGCTCCATGGCGCCGCTCAGGGCCTGGATGCCTATGTCGTAGGTGCCTCCGTCGCCTGCGAAGGCGATGACGTTGATGTCCTCGTACTTGGCGAGGGGCCCCCTTCCCTTGCGCCTCTGGGCCCTCCACGCGGCCTCGATGCCGCTGGCGTTCGCCGCCGCGTTCTCGAAAGCGACATGGAGCCAAGGCACCTTCCAGCTGGTGAAAGGGAAGATGGTGGTGGCCACCTCTAGGCAGCCCGTGGCGTTGGTGACTATCGTGGGCTTGTCCGAGGCGGCCTTCATTATCATCCTGCCGATGATGGGGTGGGCGCACCCGGCGCATAGCCTGTGGCCGCTGGTCAGGGTGTCCTCGATCCTCGCCGCTTCCTTCAGCGTCAGCTTGCTCACGTTACTCACCTCTCACTCCTATGTAGGTGGAAAGCTTCTCCACCTTGCCCGTCTTCCTGATCTTCTCCAGGCTCGTGTAAGCCTCCCTGATCATGTCTGGGCTCACGTCCCTGCCGCCGAGGCCGACGACGTAGTTCGCCATCATGGGCTTCTCCTCGTCGCTGTAGTAGGCGGTCATGAGCTCCTCCATCAGCGGGCTCGCGGGGGCGCCGAAGCTGATACACTTCTCCATGACGCCCAGCACCGGTGTCTCGCCTATGGCCTTCTTTATGGCGTCCACGGGGAAGGGCCTGAACAGCCTCAGCTTGATCATGCCTGCCTTGACGCCCTCGCCGCGGAGCTCGTCCACCATGTAGCGGATGGTGCCCATCATGGAGCCCATGCCGATTAGGGCGACCTCGGCGTCGTCCATCAGGTAGGGCTCGACGTACCGGTAGCTGCGTCCGCTGAGCCTGCCCCACTCCTCGTCCACGTCCTTCATGTACTTCAGCGCCTGCTTCATAGCGTCCACCTGGTGGATCTTGTGCTCGTAGTAGAAGTCCTGAAGATCCAGCGGACCCATGGTGAGGGGCATCTCTGGGTCGAGCCTGAGTTCTCCCTTGCCCAGGTGGCCCTCCACCTCGATGAACGGCCGCTCTCCGACGAACTTCTGGACCGTTTCGTCGGGAAGCGTCATCACGTTCTCCATGGTGTGGCTCAGGGTGAAGCCGTCGAGGCACACCATGACGGGCAGCTGCACGTTGAGGTGCTCTGCCACCCTCCACGCCGTTATGTTGGCGTCGTAGACCTCCTGGGCGTTCTCGCAGTAGATCTGGATCCAGCCGCTGTCTCTGGCGCCCATGGCGTCGCTGTGGTCGTTGTGGATGTTGATGGGGCCGCTGAGCGCCCTGTTGGCCACCGCCATCACGATGGGCAGCCTGAGGCTGCTGGCGATGTAGAGTATCTCCCACATGAGGGCGAGCCCGTTGGCGGCCGTGGCGGTGAACGCCCTGGCGCCTGCCGCGGAGGCTCCCACGCTGCAGCTCATGGCGCTGTGCTCGCTCTCCACGGGGACGAACTCGGTGTCCACCTCGCCGTCCGCGACGTACTCGCTGAAACGCTCCACGATTATTGTCTGGGGCGTGATGGGGTACGCGGCTACCACGTCGGGGTTCACCTGCTTTGTGGCGTAGGCGACGGCCTCGTCGCCGTTGAGCCCCATAAGCTTCTGTTCAACCATTACTTTCTCACCATCTCTATCGCCTTAGCCGGGCACTCCTTTGCGCAGATGCCGCAGCCCTTACAGTAATCCAGGTCGGGCGCCGGCGTCCCGTCCTCCTCGACGTGGATGCACCCCTCGGGGCAGAAGAAGTGGCAGAGGTTGCACTTGACGCACTTGTCGTAGTCGATCCTAGGGGAGTCTACCCCCCAGTCGCCCGTCTTGTACTCCATGCTCGACCTGTAGCTCACGGCGCCCTTGGGTAGCTCCTCCCACGTCCTTTCCTTACTCATCCCTTCTTCGCCTCCTCGTAAGCCTTCCTCACCAGATCCGCGTTGAGCTCACCGATCTTGCCCTCGAAACGAGTCTTAATCACCTCGATGAGACTCTCCAGCTTAACCACGTCCGTGGCCTTGACTACGGTGCCAAGCATCGCGGTGTTCGTGATGGGCCTACCCAGCACGTCCAGGGCGAGGGTGGTGGCGTCCACGGTCCAGGTCTCCACGTTCTTCAGGCCGAGCTTCTCCCTGACGGCGTCCGCCGACTCGTCGGTGTTGACTATGAGCTTCGTGCCTTCCTGGATGCCGTCCGAGACGGCGGGCCCGAGAAGAGTGGGGTCTAGGACCGCGACGACGTCCGGCTCGTAGATGCTTGAGTGGAGCTGGATCTTCTCGTCGCTGATCCGTGTGAATGCCGTTATGGGGGCGCCGGCGCGCTCAGGTCCGAACGCGGGGAAACTCTGAATGTTCTTCTCCTCCATGAGCCCCGCCTGGGCCAGGAGGAGCGAGGCCGTCCAGGCTCCCTGGCCGCCTCGGCCGTGGAACCTGACCTCGTAGATCTTACTGGTCAACCGTTTGAACCTCCAATAGTGTTGGAGGGTCTCGTTATTAATCTATCCGGTAGTCATTTTCCCAGTTTTCTGCGGATGAGGTTGAGCTCGTCGCGCTTCTCCTCGGCCGTCTTGGCTGCCGCCTCCGGGTACCTCGCCCAGTCCCAGCCCAGGGACTCGTACGCATAGTTTATCGACCGGGACGACGAGACTATGAGCCGCTCCCCCTCGCCGTTGGCGCCGAGCCTCAGCGCCTTCAGGGGGTCGCCTCCCTGAGCCCCTAGGCCGGGCGCCAGGATGAGGCACTCCTCGCCTATGATCTCCCTGACTACGCCGAGCTCCTCCGAGGCTGTGCAGCCCACGACGTAGCCGTTGCTGCCATGCGCGTGCGCGTCCCGGGCGAGGCGGACGTAGAACGGCTCCCCGTCCATAAGCCGGGACTGGTAGTCATGGGTGCCCGGGTTGCTCATGCGGCAGAGGGCGAATATCCCTCTGTCCCTCTCCCGGGCCCACCCGTAGACGGCGTCGACGCCGTTATCGTAGCCGGGGAAGGGGCTGAAGGTCACGGCGTCGAAGCCCAGACTGTCTATCCAGTGTAGCCCCGCGTCCATCGTGGTGCCTATGTCGGATAGTTTGATGTCGAGGAGGGCCAGGCTGCCGCCCTCATGGATCTTGTCCACGATCTCCTTGAGGTCTTCGAAGCAGAGGGCGTAGACCAGAAACTGGGCGTTGGGCTTTATCACCGGCGCGTAGGGGGTGACTGCGTCGATGACGTTGAGGGAGAACTCCTTGAGCCCCTCCCTGATGCCGCTGGCCTCTATGAGCGACGGGGGCACCACGTACCTCTGCCTGATGTCCCTCGTCGCAGGGTCGACGCCGACGCAGAGGAAGCTGTCCTTCTCCCGGCTGATCTCCACGTACCTGTCGACGAATCCCTTGCCTAACATCGTCTTCACATTGAGTGTGCGCGTTACCTCTTTAAATCCCTGCATACAGAGTTGATATGAGAGGCAGGGGGCACCGGTTTGAGTAAGGAGCAGGAGACCAAGAGACTGCTTCAGTTCAAGGAGACCATGGAGCAGAGGATGGCTGAGCTTGAGGCCGAGGCGGCGGACCTCAAGGCGGCCATGGCCGCGATAGACAACATGATCGTGGCGGAGGGATTCAGGACGCCTACCGTCCCCAAGGACACCCCGCGGCCTACGCCGCAGGCGGAGACGCCGCAGCCTGAGAGCTTCGAGGAAGGCATGTCCATCACCAGCAAGGACGGCGCCGTCCTCGGCAGGATGAACGTCGAGGGGAAGGATCTGTTCTTCGAGCCTCAGTCCGAATACGAGTTCAAGACGGACATCCCTCCCTTCCAGAGTTTCCTAGTGGAGAGGGTGCTGGCCAACATGAGCTCCACCGACAAGGAGCGCGCCGCCAACGGCGAGATAGACCAGAGCGAGATACTGGAGTACGAGGTCAATGAGGAGGACGGCGTGCTCAGGGCGCTGCACGTCAGGAACTACGGCGGGGAGAGGCGTCTCAGGGAGATAAACAGCAGCCTCCGA
>CAZQOX010000094.1:0-5417 GCA_964594895.1 uncultured Candidatus Bathyarchaeia archaeon | reverse complement strand
CGTGCTGCTCCTCGTAGGTCTTGAATATGTGTTGGTAGTAGAGCACCGTGGACTCCGCCGTCAACCCTCCGAGGATGCCGATCCTCTTATGCAAATATTGTCACCTGTGATAGGATCGATTACATAGGGTATATCAGTGATTCCTTCCTCTGGCTCAGAGGCAACAGTTATCACGGCGACTCGACATACTGTCACGATGATAGTCTACGGGCCCGTCCCCTCTAGGAGGCTGGGCAGGAGCCTCGGCGTAAACCACGTGCCCCCGAAGACTTAAGGAGAGGTACTGGCCATACACCACGCGGAAACAGCCTGGCCCCGCGGGTGAGCGGACATTCGACACGGAGCCGACAAGCTTCGTCTACGGGGTGGCCGACAACTACGAGGCGCTGAAGTACTTCTGCCACAACCCCATGGGCGTCGCCATAGCCAAGGAGAATGTGCTGGCGTCGGTGAAGCGTTTCCTCGCAGCCTACGTGCCATCCATGTTCGGGTTCTACGGGTTCCCGTCCTTCAACCACGGCAACGTCATGGGCGGTATACCTTTCCCGTGTCCAGGCGAACGGGCCGTATGGGGCCACGCCATAGTCGCGGTGGGCTACGACGACAACAAGAAGATAAGGAACACCCTCTGCAACAAGGAGACCACCGGGGCGTTCCTCATCAGGAACTCGTGGGGGACCGGCTGGGGCGACGGCGGCTACGGCTGGCTGCCTTACGACTACGTCCGCAGCGGATTCGCGCTGGACTTCTGGTCCCTCCTCAGCATGGGCTGGGTGGAGACGAAAAAGTTCGGGTTAGACTAACCAACCCCTTTTTTTACATATTGCTGATCGCGGACGCTGTTTTACGGTCATGTGATGAAAAATTCTATCCGATGAGAACGCATTCATTGAAGCGTAGAGGGGTTGGACATGGTTCTCACAGACTTTGAGCGAGACGTGTTGGCGGGGGTCTCGAAGGAGCGGTGCTGGGAGCACGTCGAGTGGTTCGCGGGCCAAGGGGAGAAGCTCTCCGGGACGCCGGTAAACGAGAGGGCCGTCGACTACATCATGGAGACGCTGAAGGGGTACGGTGTCGGGGCGTCGGCCCCCGAGTTCCAGGCGTGGCTGGGGTTCCCCGATCTCTTCGACGCCGAGGTCAAGGTATTGGAGCCGGAGGAGAGGGCCCTAGACTGCATCGCCCTCGCTCAATGCGCGTCCACATCGGTGGAGGGCGAGCTCGTATACGTCGGCGGCGGAGGGCTGAAGGACTATGAGGAGGTGAACACGGTGAACAAGGTCGTGCTCGTCGACTTCAGTAAGCCTCCGGCGCGGCCTTGGAAGAACTACGTGGCGGGCGTGTTGAAAGGAGCCGTGGGCCAGATAGTGATAAGCCACGCAGGTCCCATGCGGGCGCTGAACAGGGGGACGGTGAAGTCGGTGTGGGGGAACCCGGTCCCGGAGAACATAGACGAGGTGGGCAGGATACCCGTGGTGAACGTCTCCAGGGAGGGCGGCGAGTACCTGCTGCAGCTGCTGGAGCGGGGGACGGTGCGTGTCAGGATGAGGGCCGAGGGCCTCCGCGGGTTCTACGGGGTCAGGCAGCCGATGGCCCGGGTCGCCGGGAGCACATCCGGGTTCGTGCTGCTGGGCAGCCACATGGATGCTTGGGGCGCGGCCGCCACCTGCAACGCCCTGGGCTGTGCCTTGACGCTGGAGGCGGCTAGGCTCATGACGAAGCACGGGCCTCGGCTGAGGAGGGGGCTTGAGCTCCTCTGGTTCCAGGGCCACGAGACCGGTATAATGACGGGGTCCACTTGGTATGTTAACAGCTTCTGGGACGACCTGAACGCCAACTGCGTCGCGTACCTCAACAACGACACCACCAGCATGATCCACTCGACGGTGTACACGGCGGACGGGGACCCGGTGCTGAGGGACTTCCTTGTCAACACGGTGCGGGAGCTCGCCGAGGAGGAGGGCGCACCCTTCAGGGAGCCCGACGGCCGCTACTTTCCACGGAAGTACGGGGACCAGTCGTTCTACGGCGTCGGGGTGCCGTCGGCGAGGGTCCAGATGGGTTTCACGCCGGAGGGCAGGGAGATGGTGGGGCCGGGGGGCGGCTGGTGGTACCACAGCGAGCACGACACCCTGGACAAGTGTGACCCGGAGACGATGTACATGGCTGAGAAGGCTCAGACCCTGATGCTGCTGCGGCTGTGCACCCTCCCGGTGCTGCCGTACAGGATCGAGCGGCTCGCCGAGTGGACGCTGGACGCTTTGAACGAGATCGAGGAACTTGCCGAGGAGTCCCTGAGCCTCGGGGGCCTCAAAGAGAGGGCGGCGGCCTTTAAGGAGAAGGCGTCGAGGCTCGACAAGGCAACGGGCAAGCTAGCCGAGAGACTCGAAAAAGGGGCCAAGGGGCTCGGGGACGAGGTCAAAGTGGCTAACAGCTGCAATATGAGGGTGAGCCGCATAATGAACCCAGTGAACTACACCCTCCGGGGGAGGTACGACCAAGACTACTATGGGGCTGAGTACGTGCAGCCGATACCCGTCCTACGCCCGGTGTCGGAGCTGACGGCGCTGAACCCCGACGCCATGGAGTACAAGACGCTTAGAACCAAGCTGGTGAGGGCGAGAAACGCTGTGTCTGACGCCTTAGAGGAGGCAATATTTATCGTAGAACACACAACTGAGAGGATGGAAGGGTAAATACTGAGGACTTACTAAACCCTCTAGTAATTTGAAAATAAATATTATGATTTTTTTTTGGAATAATACGGTTACCAGTAATTCTGTATTGTGTCCATTTTTATTTAACTGGGTATAATAAGCTGACAGTTCCTTGTTACTAAGAATAAAGATAAATTTCTAATGTTATGACGTCTTTCCTGTAAATACCTCCCAGCGACTAATCAAATAAGAGACCGTATTCCTTTAGGACACCATTGACCTTTGCAACGGCCTCATAGACCATTTCCTCGCTTTTAGCCCCCGTGCAGACAAGCTTACCTGACGTGAAGAGGAGAAGAACCGTCTTAGGGTCACTCATCCGGTAGATGAGGCCGGGAAACTGTTCAGGCTCGTACATCACGTTATCCAGGACATCAGCAGCGGTCTCAAGGTCTATATTGCCGTGGAGGTTAGCCGACGCAACGATGTTCTGTACCACTATCTCAGGGTTCTTCAAGATGATGATGTCCTGTTTCTTAAGCTCACGAACAACCTTCCTGACCGCGCTCCTCGCCAGTTTCTCCGATTTAGCGCCGGTGCACACCATCTTACCTGTGCTGAAGATCAGGGTGGCTGTCTTGGGTCGTTTGAGCCTGAACACGAGGCCCGGGAACCGTTTGGGTCTGTACTCTATGTTCCGGAAGACTTTGCGGATGGCGAGTAAATCGATCTTCTGGTCAAGGCTTGTAGTGGCGACCACGTTCTCTATGCTGATTTCCAGGTCCTCGGGATCGATAACATGTTCCTTTGTCATACTTTTTTACTCCGCGTGTGTGTCCAAGCTCCGTTTCCTCGCAGGCAACGTGGCTTTAACGAGCGTCATATGTATACCTTCTACGGGAGTTAATAACGTCACGGTGAACCCGTATGCTTTATCACAAACCAAGTCCCCGGGTGTTCCTTCAAAACATCTTATTTTCATTAACTATAGTTATATTGTGAATCTCAATATCCTTGTCCACTAGGAACAAGCCCAGCCCAAAAACGCTTATACCAAGAATCCTGCCACAAACCCCAAGACACAGGAAAGACATGAATATTCGTCAAGACGAGTCTAGTCCATGAAGACAGGATTCAGCCTCGGCAAGGCCAAGAGACTGATAGAGGATCAAGGCCTCGACTGCGCCGTAGCCACCAGCCACGACAACGTCTACTACACCAGCCACAGCGAGATAATGACCATCGCCATGCTCAAACGCCTCGCAGCCGTCATCATACCCCTCGACGGCGACCCCGTCTTCGCCGTCCACGCCAACGAAGAAGTCACCGCCCGCGAGACCACATGGATCAAAGACCTCCGCGTCTACGAGGGAGGCGAGTGGGAGCCCCTCAGACCCATAGGCTTCCTAGCGGACACCCTCAGCGAACTCGGGCACAGCAAGGGCAGGGTAGGCGTCGAGACCCTCGACCTCCCCGGAGCCCTCCTCGACCACCTCAGTAGCCTCCTCCCAGACGCCGAGTTCACCGACTGCCAGCCCACACTCGACACGCTGAGGGCCGTGAAGAGCCCAGACGAGCTCAGACACCTGAGCCGCATCAACATGGCCACCGCCAAAGCCATCACCGCTGCCTTCGAGACCGCCAGACCCGGAGACACCGAGAAAAAGATAGCCCAAACCATGATCGGCCTCACCCTGGAGTACGGCGCAGACACCGTCGCCTTCATGACCATGGGAGCCGGCCCCAACATCCACGAGACCCACCACATCCCCGGCGACTACCGGATACGGGAGGGTGACCTCATCCACGTCGACTTCGGCTGCGTCTTCGACGGCTACCTCAGCGACATCAGCAGAACAGCCGCCATAGTCAAGCCCGACCCCACCCAACTCGAGGCATACAGCTTCGCGGTGGAGGCCGAGAGGGTCACCGGCGAGGCCCTCGCCCCGGGAGTGAAGGTGCGTGAGGTCCACGACGCCGTCAAGGAGTTCTACGAATCCCGCGGCCACCCCTACAACAGGGCGTTCATCGGTCACGGCCTTGGCATAGGGTGCCACGAGTACCCCTTTCTCGGACCCAGCCACGGAGACTGGACGCTGGAACAAAGCATGTTCTTCCAGGTCGAGCCCAGCGTAGCAATGAACCACGCAAGGGTGCACACCGAGGACAGCTTCGTAGTGACGGCGACAGGCTCCGAGAACGTCAGCGAGTACAGGGACATAGGCGAACTCCAGATAATCCGATGACACCCCTCAACCAATCTTAAATACAGGCCGCCGTCCATTACGGCGTCAAAGATGGGGGACAAACAGGAGAAGACCGTCAAGCTGCTAAGCTACGGCCTCATAGTAATGGCGGCCACCCACACCTTCACCCACGTCTTCGAAGGCATCCACACCGCCATATTCAGCCTCCTCAGAGACGAGTTCAGCCTCACCCTCCAGCAGCTCGGCCTAATAGCCGCGATACCGCCCCTCTGCCAGGCCCTCCTCGCCATACCCACCGGCCTCCTCAGCGACAGGATAGGCAGCAAGAAGATGCTCCTCCTCAGCTTCGCGTTCGCCGCCGCCGGCGCCGCGCTAGCCGGCGTAGCAAGGAACCCCGTCATGCTGGTGGCCGCCATAAGCCTGGTCTACATCAACACCACCATCTACCACCCCGCCAGCTACAGCTACACCACCAAGCTATTCAAGTCACAGGAGCGGAGTAAGGCCCTCGGCCTCCACGGAGCCGGCGGCACCCTGGGCCACGCCATGGGGCCCC
>CAZQOX010000093.1:0-5475 GCA_964594895.1 uncultured Candidatus Bathyarchaeia archaeon | reverse complement strand
TGAAGCCAGACGAAATGTTCCAGTTCGAGAGGTTCGGCTACTGCCGCGTGGACACGGCTAAACCCTTCGTCGCCTACTTCACCCACAGATAAGGAAAAACTGGATAGGTTAGCAGCAGTCTAGCCCAGAGACGGGCTTGAACCCCTGTATCTCGGCGCTGTATATGCCTCCACTGCCTCTTCTGCTGAGTTCCTTCACATCAGTGAATCCTGCTTCCCTCAGCTTCTCGGTGTAGTCGCCGCCATCCATGGCGCCTGCTACGCACTCGGCCCAGCTGTCCAGGTCTTTCTTGACGTTGTCTGGGAGCCCGCCGTCCGTCACTATGTCCGACACGATGAATCTACCGCCTGGCTTGAGCACCCTGTACGCCTCGGCGAAAACCTTGTCCTTGTCCGGGGCCAGGTTTATGACGCAGTTGCTGATGATTACGTCGACGGAGCCGTCCTCCACGGGCAGCTCCTCGATGTCTCCCTTCCTGAACTCGACGTTCTCGACGCCCGCCTCTGCCGCGTTCTTGTTGGCCAGGCTGATCATCTCGTCGGTCATGTCTACGTCTATGGCCTTACCCTTCGGCCCCACCCTGTGGGCCGCGAGGATCACGTCTATGCCCCCACCCGAGCCCAGGTCCAGGACGATCTCCCCCTCTCTGAGGCCCGCGATGGCGGTGGGGTTACCGCACCCCGTCGCGGCGCCAACGGCTTCCTCGGGAAGGTTTGACAGTTCCTCGGCTGTGTATCCGACTCGTTTCGCCCACGTATCGGCCGAAGGCGTTCCACAGCAGCTGGCTCCGCAGCCGCAGCCTGACTGGGCTCTCACGGCGTGTTCGGCGTACCTCTTCTTGACATGTTCCTTGATCTCTTGGCTTGACACCCATCTTCCTCCTTTTATCGGACGCCCCTTATATCGGGCACCCAATACGTTTTATGAAACCTATATAAACATATTGGTTATCCAATATATAGATATGACTGAGAAAGACGGGTGCTGCTCCAACATACCATACTGCTGCGACATGCGCGGCCTGCTATCGTTCAGCATACTGTGGCTCCTCACCAAGAGGGACATGTACGGCCAGGAGCTGGCCGAGGAGCTCGGGAAGATGAGGGGCACAAAGCCAAACCCGGGAACCCTCTACCCCGCCCTCCAGGAGCTAGAGAGACGAGAGTTGGTGGAAACAAGGAAGGAGGGGCGAAAGAAGTTCTACGTGCTGACAGACTCAGGCCGTACAGGAGTAGTTGAGGCATGCGAGTACTTCTGCACCGTCTACGCCGACATATTCCATGAGTACGGCCCGGACGGGTAGCAAAGTTTACACTTCCGTGTTAACGGGCGGAACGTTTAATAAAGGACGATCAGGTAACACTATCCACCATGAGGGAAATGATATGTCAGGAGATGTAGATCCTTCGAAGCCCTTCTACGTGAGGTTCGAGGTGCCGAAGGAGGTGGCGGACGCGGCGTACGAGGCGCTGAAGATCGCCACGGAGTCAGGTAAGATCAGGAAAGGGACCAACGAGGCAACCAAGAGCATCGAGAGGGGTAAGGCCAAGCTCGTGCTGATAGCCGAGAACGTTCAGCCTCCGGAGATAGTCGCTCACCTGCCGCTTCTATGCGACGAGCGGAAGGCGCCGTACGTCTACGTCCCGGAGAAGCAGAAGATCGGTGAAGCCCTCGGGATCCATGTGAGCTCATCCGCAGCCTCCATCGAGGACGCGGGGGACGCCGAGAACCTTGTAGCCGAGATAATCAAGAAAGTCCAGGAACTCGTGAAGTAGGATGAGCCATGATTCTGACCTTCTCACACCCGCGACAGTCATCCAGATCCTTGGTAGGACGGGGCTGACGGGCGAGGTCATGCAGGTAAGAGTCAGGATCGAGGAAGGCAGGGACAAGGGACGGGTCATCACACGGAACGTGAAGGGGCCTGTGCGTATCGACGACATACTGCTTCTGCGCGATACAGAGCGCGAGGCCAGGAAGATCAGGTAGGTGAAGCCGTTGCCTCAGGTACATAAGTGTAGTTTCTGCGGTAAGGAGATCGCCCCCGGCACAGGGATGAACTTCGTGAGGCGCGACGGAAGGGTCCTGCGTTTCTGCAGCGGAAAGTGCAGGAAGAGCACGCTGGACATGAAGCGTGACCCCCGCAAGTTTAAGTGGACCGAGGCCTGGAAGCTTAGGCAGAGATAGCCTGGGTCTCATCTCTAATCCTTCATTTAGTTGTGGTTGATTCCTCGTGGGATATTGGTTGATTTTTTATTTTTCTACGAGAATTTAGTGGAAGCTGTGGGTAATGCATATATCGCCATACAGCGAAGATCATGACGGAGTAGCATGTCACTTAACATCCCGGAACACCTCCGTGTGTATGTAAATCTCACCGAGCAAGAAGACATGATAAACCTGTTCAAGTGCCCCGTATGCAGCTTCAGGACCCAGCTCGGCCCTGGAGCCCTCAGGATGCATCTCTTACTCAAATCGGATCCGATGGTCGAGACTCAGTACGACCCCGCCCACGAAGAGTACATGAAGACGACCGAGTTCACCATCGAAACCGTGAAAGAGCTGGCCGTGTTCCCAAAGAACGAGCTCAAGTGGGCTAGGTGAGGAAATAAACCACCTTTTTTACACCCGCCCATAAAGCCTTAAAGAAGACCCGTCTACACCATGCCCATGTACCAGGAGACCCTAGTCATCCTCAAACCCGACGCGCTGGAACGAAACCTCATAGGAGCCATAATAGAGTACTACGAGGACGCCGGCCTCGAGGTCATCGACATGAGGTACTACAAGAAGACGGGGCAGGGGCGGCTCAAGGAGCACTACCCTGACAGCATGGCTCTAGGCGTGGGTAAGAAGGCTCAGGCAGCGGTGCCCAGCATCACCGACCCGGAGGCCCACGGCGTGAAGGTGCTTGAGAAGCTCAGGGGATACTTCGGCAGGGGCCCCGTGCTGGCCATACGCGTCGGGGGAGAAGACGCCATCAAGGAGGTGCGCCGCGTCACAGGCTACACCGACCCTGCGACGGCCGAGAAGGGCACCGTCAGAGGCGATCTTGGGCTTGACAGCATAGAGAGGAGCACGGCCGAGGGCAGGGCCGTCGAGAACCTGGTCCACGCCTCAGGGAACCCGGAGGAGGCTGAGGCCGAGCTGCGGCTCTGGCTCCCCTAGCGCTCCACTTTTCCCTGTATGAAGTCCTCGACCCACCTGTGGGCCTCGTCGTCGGGCACCTGCTTGGGTGGGTGTTTGAAGCTGTAGCTGCTTATCCCCAGGAGGGGTCCACTTATCCCTCTGTCGAGGGCGATCTTTGTGGCCCTCACGGCGTCTATCGCGACGCCTGCGCTGTTGGGGCTGTCGTTGACGACGAGCTTTGTGTCGAGGGTGATGGGCAGGTTGCCGAAGCTGTGGCTGTTGATCCTTATGTAGCATACCTTGTGGTCGCCTAGGAAGGGCACGTAGTCGCTGGGCCCTATCCGTGTGGGCACCTTGTAGGGGATCATGCTCTGCACCGCCTCCGTCTTGCTGAGGCGCTTGGATTTGAGCCTATTCTCCACGGTCATGTTCTCGAAGTCCGTGTTGCCGCCGATGTTGAGCTGATAAGTGCTGTCCAGGGTCACCCCCCTGTCGTAGAAGAGCCTGGCGACTACCCTGTGGAGTATTGTAGCCCCTACCTGGCTCTTGATGTCGTCGCCTGCAACGGGCAGCCCCGCGTCAGTGAATCTCTGTGCCCAATCTGGTCTGCTGGCGATGAACTCTGGGATGCAGTTTACGAACGCGCATCCAGCGTCCAACGCTGCCTGAGCATAGAACTCGGTTGCCTTGGCACTCCCGACTGGTAGATAGTTTACGAGCATGTCCGCCTTGGCGTCTCTGAGGACTTGGGCTACGTCGACCGGTTTCATCGTTTTGTCGACGTGGAAGCTCTCGTGCATGTGTGGGGCGACGCCGTCCAGTATGGGCGCGGGCTGGACGGTGACACCGGTCTCGGGTACGTCCGCGAACCTGGCGCAGTTGTTGGGCGGCGCCCAGATGGCTTCGCTGAGGTCCCTACCGATCTTCTGCCTGTTGACCTCGAAGGCCGCCACGAACTCCACGTCCTTGATATGGTAGTCGCCGAAGTAGACGTGCATCACGCCGGGGATGGTCTCGCCCCGCTTCGCGTCCCTGTAATACTCCACTCCTTGGATTAAGGCGGACGCGCAGTTCCCCACGCCGGCTATTGCTACTCTTATACCCAATGCGTTCCCTCTGAATCGAAAACTATCCCGGCAGAAGCCTTTTAATACTTTCCACCTAGAGCCAGCTGGCGACGCATCGGCTCATCGCCTCGTGGAGAGCCTTGTACACCCTTACGGTCTCCGTGGGGGTCAGCCGGCACTTCAGCTCTTTGGAGAGGAATGGGAGAATGTTGTGAGCCTTCTCGACTTTCCCGATCCTTGTCCAGGCTACCTCCACCTGGGCGGGGTAGCTTCGGCCCGACTCCAGGAAGGCGTAGGGGTCCAGGTGCATCCTCGGCTTGGAGGCGGCCTGGAAGGGGCCGTATAGGCACCCCGTGTCCAGGTTGTAGAGGAAGAGCGGGGTCCCGAGCCTTATCCTCCTGACCTGATCCCAGTGCCTCTGCGAGTTGCCGAAGAGCCTCTTCCGGAGACACTCGTCCTTTGTCCAGTTGTTGCAGAAGAAGAGGTAACTCATCGCTCCCCACCTAGTAGTTTCATTCCTATATGAAAGAAAAGTGTTGCTGCTGTCATGCCTCTATCCTTCGGTTGATCACGGCGACCCTTTCGATGATCTCACAGACGCCCTTGTCGTCCCCCGTGAGCCCGAAGTCCGTGAGGAGTTCGATCTTGTGCAGCGGATGACCCGCGTCGCTGTGTCTCTTCAGGGGGCGTCGGGCCAACTTCTTGCATTCCTCGATCATGGACGCTACCCTCGCGTCGACGTTCAAGGCGTTCCTTAACGCCGCCAGCTCGGTCTCCCCCTACTTGGGCAGGCGCTTAGCTACGTTGTACCTCACGATGGGGTCGTCAGACTCCATTAGGAACGGTGATGGATCTACGCAGGCCGCCACGGTACGCCACGTGTGTTGTGTGGGGTCTCCGATTAAAAGTGAGTAGGGGCACCAACGAGTTGAGGGGCGGCTGAAACTGTCCAGGGGGTTCAGATTAAAAGCCGCGGCTCCGATTAAACCATTGATCGTTTTGAAGATCCTCGTGGTAAACCCTGGCCTAGCTGAGCGGATACGTGGACGGCTCCCGGAGGACGTAGAGGTGCTGAGCCCCGTGACAGGCACAGACGTCGAACTCGTCGAGCTCGCGAAAGACGCCGAGATCATACTGGCGACCCGGCTGAGCCCCGATGTGGCCCTCGCGGCGCCCAGGCTGAAGCTTCTTCAGAAGACGGGGGCAGGCGTGGACGACATGCCCTTCGACGCGTTGAGGGAGGAGACGTGGATGGCGAACACCTCGGGCTCCAACCCGG
>CAZQOX010000092.1:0-5487 GCA_964594895.1 uncultured Candidatus Bathyarchaeia archaeon | reverse complement strand
TGCTGGGCACCAGCTGGAACACCAGCATACTCAGGATGATGCCGGCGCTGATAATCACCAAGGAGCAGATCGACGAGGGACTGAAGGTGCTGGAGCAAACCCTCGATGAGACCATCAAGAAGTTCGACCTCTAATCCATATTAATTAAAATTTATCTATCATATAACTTTTATATAACATTAAAAAACATTTATATTATGTCATTAAATTCATCTGATGCTAAAATTATCGGGGGTGTAGTTAAAAAACAACTAGGACCCTTAGTAAAGGGGCTTAAAGAAATTGACACAAGAGTTAAAGCGATATTGTCCCAATTAGATGATATTGAGGAAAGGGTAAGAGATATCAAAGACCAACTGGATGATATCGAAGAAGCTGTAACCGAAAAGGCATCAGGATAACAATGGAAACAACAAAATTCACTAAAGTACAATTTAAGCGCGCACAAGAAGAGCAAGAATTTACTACGGAAGCATTCTTGCTAGATACTTTGATTCTTTTATCAGCTAAAACGAGATTACCTATAAAAGAGCTTTTAAATTATATTATTAATAGACATGTTGATACAATTTCGTGTTCTAGAGAAGATTCTATCTATAACTTCTTCGCTACAAGAAAAAATGATAATGATATTTTTATTAGAATAAAAGAAATTGGTGTTCAAACAATTGAATTTACTGTAACAGATATTAATTTAAAAAAACTTATTTTAATTTAATTACTGATACAGGTATACCGTTTAATAGTGAGGCCCTCGATTTCTTGGAGAAAGCCAATTGGAGATGGACATTGAGGGCGCCTTCACAGACGCCTACGGTATAAGGGATACTCCTGAACTCAAACAGGAGCTACTGAACTTGGTACTCGACGGAAAGAAACGCGCCTAAACGTCCCCTGTGAAGGAGAGCGGGCCTGAGGGATGAATTGAGCCGGAGGTAAGGCAACACAACATCGTTCTGGACGGCCATGATAGGCCCGCCGCCGTAAGGATCTTGATCATCAGACGGTGTAGATTCAGCGAAGTTGACGAGGAGCACGTCTGCTCGGAGGGAGGGGACGAGAGAACACGGGACCCGTACATACGGGAGCACACTAACTACTATAAGCGGCGTGGCGTCACCCTCGGATTCAAGCACACCACGGAGATGGATGTCATCTCAAAACGATTCGAGCTGGTTTATCCCTGATCATTCAAGTGCCTAAGGCTTGACGACTTTCCTTATGTTCTCATACTCTTCTACGGTGATCTCCCCCCTGGCCAATCTCATCCTCGCGACCTCGACCGGGTCCTCGTGGATGTACCCGTGTCCCCGGGGTCTGAAACTGTACCAGACTATGTATCCTAGGCCTGCTAGGAAGAGGGGCTAGAACCACATGGCTCCCCCCATCATGAGGGGCCACATCTGCGCTACTCCGCAATACATGAAAATCATCCCATGAAGAAATATTCAAGTAACTCATGCGTGATTGTGGAATATATACCTTAACCAAGACGCTGCCATCCCTCCGTATGCCTTTTACACTGTGGCTCCGCATCCATAAACCATGTACAAAGTGGTGTTCACAGTCGTAGAGGTGAACGACCCTGAAAGCCTGGACGGGGACCCCACCCACGTATCGGGGCCATGCAAGATGTACCGGGTCGGGGACAAGATGACCGTCGTAGGCAACCCCGGGCGGCTGTTGCCCGAGGAGACGGACGGCGTATGCCTAGCCGCGTTCAGCGCCGTGCTGCCCCTCACCTCCGCCATGACCCGGGAGGTCACAGAGCCCTGGGACTACATGGACAAGATAAAGTACTACAGCTGCCCGGACTCGGAGAGACCCGTCGTGTTCAAGGTGGAGCGCTTCGAGGTGGAGCAGGGAGAGTACCCCACGCCCTACGGCAATAAATAGGGGACTCTAGGCTGCCCCGTAGAGGATGCTGTTGAAAAGCAGCTTGAAGGTCGCCCTGTTCTGGTTCCTGAAGTGAGGCATGCACCCCAACAGCAGGATGGTGCCGTCCCCGGCGGGGCACTCCGCCACAGCCGCCAGCCCCCGTAGATGCTTCTCTCCCAGTATCCAGCCGCTTAGCAGCGGGTCCGCCTCGGGGTACCACGCCACGGCGCAGCCGTCCTTCACCTTGAAGGCGGGGCTGTTCAGATACATTATAGCCTCCTCGCGGCTGAACCCGTAGCCGACGGGGTGGGTGTCGTCCACCATGACCCTGAGCAGGCTCCCGGGGCAGTAGAGCTCCTTCTGGTCCAGCCCCTCAGTCGCCAGCTCGGCGCCGGCATACAGCTCCTTCACGGCGTACTCGCATGCCCTGTTCAGCGTCACAACGGTGCCTCCCTGCTCGAGGAACCTGAGCACCTCCCGGTTGCCGCCCATCTCGATGCCTCGGCGGTAGACCGGCTCATACGTCATGGGGTCCACCCCCTTCTGGCCCTTCATGCCCTCCATCACTACGTCCCGGGTCATGTCCGGGAACACCATTACGTCCACCTTGTCCCTGAGCCCTCCGGCCCGCACGTCCTCGGGGTACAGGTTCACGTACGCGTAGCCGTACTCCTCCAGCACCATCCTGAGCCACCCCTCGTCCGCGTTGGGCATGTGCGCCCTGTAGACGCCCACCGTCGGCTTGACCAGCTCGAAACAGTCCTCCGGCGGCCCGTCGAGACCGTAGAAGTCGACGCCCAGCTCCTCTGCCAGCTCGTTGATGAGCGTCCTGCCGCCCTCGACGATGAAGGCCCCAGGCTTCAGCGTGACGTCGTCCAGCTCCAGGTAGTCCATGCACCGGCTTACGCCGTGCCCGGCGTCGAGGAGCCTGTTCGCCGCCTTGTACGAGTAGTTGGGGACGGTGGAGAACGCGTAGTGCTTCTTGCCTCGCCTATGGACGGTGCCCTTGGAGAGGGTCGGCCGATCAACGGTTTTGAGCTTGGCCTCGAACGCCGTGTCCACCCGCGTCACCTCGACGCCCAGCTGGAGGCTGAGCGTGTGGGCCGTCACGTCGTAGGGCACCTCCGGCGGCGCATCCGGGCTCTCCCTGAGGTCTGGGTAGACCTGCCTCTCAAGCAGCGTCTTGGCGAAGTTGCCGTAGGCCTGGGCGTACAGGACCACGTGGCTGCCCGCCGGATACTCGCCGCCGTCCGCCGTGAACGGCTCCTCCGCCTCGTGGACCCCGACGTCGCCCATCCTGAGGACCCAGAGGAGCTCCTTCACTGCCCCGGGGTCACGCTGAGCCAACGGGATGACGAAAGCGTAGGGTCCGCTGGCCGGCTCAAGCGCCCTGCGCCCCATCGCCAGGGTGCCCCTGAGCCAACGTTTCCTGAACTTGGCCGCAGTCTGGAGGCACGCCCAAGCCGCGGTGAGCTCGTAGTCTATGATGTCCCTCAGGGTCCAGGCGCCTCCCCCCCACGGGATAGGGTGGTTCCACCGGGCCTCCTTGGGGTCGAAGCCCCCCTCAGCCTCTAACTCCTCTGGCTTGACCTCGATGGGCGACGCGATCTTCACCGACGCGGCCTCGCTGAGGATGCGTATGCCGCCGTGGTGGTGCTGGTAGGCCCTCGCCGGGGTCCACGCGTCGAAGACCCAGTGGGTGGCGACGCCGGCCTTACCCTCCCGGGCCAGGGCGTCGGCCATGCTGATGCCCATGAAGTTGACGCCGCTGGTGAGCACCGGGTCTATGTTGGGCTCGTAGGGGTCTATGAACGGCGGCACGTAGAGCCTGGGACCCTTGCTGCCCATCTGGTGCATGTCGTAGACGATCTGGGGGTGCCACCTGTTGTGGACGTGCTCGATGGTCAGCTGGGTCTCCTTCAGCGTGAACATGTACCAGTCCCGGTTGTTGTCGTGGCCAGAGTACTCGTGGTAGACGTACGGCGGCCTAGTGCCCTCGTACTCGGTGCCCAGGTACCTGCCGTACCAGTCGCACACGATCCTGTTGCCGTCGGGGTTCAGGCTGGGCACCAGGAGGAACACGACGTTCTCCAGCACCTCAGCCATCTCAGGACCCTCCTCCGTCGCCAGCCTGTGGAGCAGCTCCATGCTCATCTGGCTGCCCCCGACCTCGGTGCTGTGTATGCTGCAGCTGATCATGACGACAGTCTTCCCCTTCTCCAGGAGCTCGGCGGCCTCCTCGTCGCCGAGCCCCACAGGGTTACCTAGCCTCAGCTGTATCCTCCTAAGCTCCTCAAGGTTCTCGAGGTTCTCGGGCGACGAGACGGTGGCCAGTATGAAGGGGTTGCCAAGCGTGGTCTCCCCCAGCTCCTCCACTTTGACCCGCGGCGACGCCTCGCCTACCTTCATAAAGTATTCCACTATCTCCGGCCAGTCGGCCAGCTTTCGGTCCGTGCCGACCCTGAAGCCTAGATGCTCCTCAGGGGCAGGAACGCCTTCAATCGACATGGTTTAGAGTGGAACACACGGCTAGTTAAGGTCAACGAATAAACCTAAGAACAGGGAGGACAAACCATAGAGAATGGACACAGAGCCCACAGAGGACGAGACCAACGAAGAAACCGAGGCCGAGGACACCTTGGAGCAGGACGCTGAGGCCGAGGAATAAGAGGGTCCATCGGCCCCAACATCCAGGACGCAATCGTGAGCACCATAACGAGGCCGACGGACGGAGGCGCCATGGCGTGGATCAACTTCCTGTACATAGCCGACGGGCTAATCTGCAGCGTACTGTACTTCCTGTTGACCTACGAGCACTCTGGCGCCCTACAGGCACCAACAAGGATAGGCCGCCTGTTCATCATGGTCGGCCTAGGAGCCGACTTCGGCAACACGGTGCTGTTCAGGTTCACGATGCTGACAGGCAGAGCGCAGTTCTTCCTACAGGTCCTGAAGCTAATACCGATGTAACAAACCCACCTTTTCTATATTTTATTAGGTCTCCTAGCAGATGTTTTAAGCTGTAACGGCCGAGTCATGTTGATCGCCTTGGACAAGGAGACACTGGGCGAGCTGCTTGCGGACCAACACATGCTGAACCGGGTGAAGCTGGAGGGTCTGCTGCTGCCTCACATGGGTCTGAGGCCTATCAGCCAGATCACGGTCCCCGCCGAGCTCCCGGGCGGCTTCGAGATTGGGCAGAGGATAGACCGCGTCGTAAAGCCCCACGTTGATAGGCTTCAGGCTATAACGGAGCCCAGAGCCAAGGTGCAGGCCATCCAAGAGATCAGGAAGCTTATGGAGGCGCAGTTCGAGGCGGTGGTCGAGAGCTCCGATCCCTATAAGGCGTACTATGGTTGGAGCGACAGGCTCGGACTAAAGTCGGAGCAGTCCCAGGTCCGGCCAACCGTCCACGAGATATTCATGTTCAAGGACGGCAGAGCCAGGAGGGAGCTCAAGAGGCTGATTAAAGATCGTGTGAAGATCAGAGCCAGGGTTCAGAGGAAGCCCGACCCCGGGATGAACCGTATGCGTTTCGCGTACCCTGAGGAGTTCGACGCCAAGTGGATAACCCGCATGGGGAGGCTGCTGGGGTACCCCGACTGCTGC
>CAZQOX010000091.1:0-5498 GCA_964594895.1 uncultured Candidatus Bathyarchaeia archaeon | reverse complement strand
GTCGTGGGGACGCTGACGGGGTTCGCCGGGGCGGCCCTCATAGTCACCGGTGGGAAGCTCAGCCTCAGCCCATCCCACCTGCCCGGCTACCTGATGGCGGCTGGCGCCGCCCTCACCTGGGCCCTCTACTCCCTACTCACCAAGCGGGTTCCGCGGTTCCCCACGTCGGCCGTCGGCGGCTTCTGCGCCGCCTCGGGAACCATCTCAACCCTGCTCTACCTGGTGAGCGGATCAGGGGCGCTATACTCGCCAAGCCCCGCCGAGTGGTTGTTCATCGCGCTCCTCGGGCTGGGCCCCATGGGCGCCTCTTTCTTCCTCTGGGACTATTCACTGAAAGAAGGCGACCCCAGGATATTGGGCGCCCTGAGCTACCTGACGCCCACGCTGTCGACCCTCTGGCTGGTCCTCCTCGGCGGCGAGGCCCTCACACCAGTCTCAGGGGTGGCGATGCTCCTGCTCGTGGCGGGCTCGCTGATAGGCAGCCTGGACCTGCTCAGGGGACGCAGCCGGTGAGCGGTCAGCAGCTGTCGACTAGCGTCTTGACCCTGCGCTTGGCGTCCTTCATGACGTCCTTGCCGTGGGTGTAGATGAAGGCGTCGAAGTCGTAGTCGAGCAGCCTCCTAATCCCCCGGGTCGCCTGCTCCGCGTCCAGGCAGTAGCGTTCGGGCGGCGGCGTCAGGTTGCCCTCCGGGTCGCCGAAGATGGTGTCCCCGCCGATGATCGCCTTATGCCTCCGCAGGTAGTAGCTGCAGTTCCCCTCCGAGTGCCCCGGCACGTGGATCACCTCGACGCCGCCGCACACCGGCACCACCTCGCGGTCCTCGAGTCCCTCGACCTCGACGCCCGTGGCCTCCTTGATGAGGGGCGCCTCAAGCCTCTGCGACTTCACCGTTGCCCCGGTGAGCCCCACCAGCCTGGGCAGGTTGTTGACGTGGTCGCCGTGCTTGTGGGTGACGAGTATGAGCTTCACGTCCCCCCACTTCCTGCCGATGCCCTTGAGCTCGGCCTCTATGTTTCCCACATGCTCCTCGGTCATCCCGCCGTCCACGAGGACTACGCCCTCTCCGCAGTCCAGTATCCAGGACTCCAAGGAGTGGTCCCCGGCCTCGCTGTGGTCTACGCTGTAGACTCCTTCAAGTATCTCGACCAACTAAACACCAGGAATCAATAGCCGGATGGGTTTAAAACTGTCTCCACATGCGGGGCTGGTCAAGACCAGGTGCTGCAGAGACATGGCGTATCACGTAAAAGAGATAAAAGAGCTCCGTGAGCAGTTATACAAGATGGTTCGGGAACCCTACTCTGAAATTATGAGGCACATAGAAAAAATAAGGGTAGTCGACACTCATGAACACCTGCCCTCCGAGGAGGAGCGGGTGAGCGAGGAGGTCGATGTCCTGGCCACCTTCTACCAGTACTACGCCTCAGCGGACCTCATCTCGGCCGGGATGCCCGAGGAGGAGTTCGTGAAGATCTGGGACACGTCGAGGAGCCTCGGCGAACGGTGGGAAACCTTCGAGCCCTGGTGGGAGAAGACGAGGAACACCGGCTACGCCAGAGCCCTCGAGACCGCCGCGAGGGGCCTCTACGGCGTCGACGGCATCTCCAGAGACACCTACGTGGCCCTCTCGAAGAGGATTCAGGAGAGGAACAGGGAGGGGCTCTACGCGTGGGTGCTCAAGGAGAAGTCCGGGATCGACGTCTCGATACTGGACATGGGCGTCTACGACGTCGACGGGAGCCTCTTCGTCCCCGTCCTGGAGTTCAACGAGATCCTCAGGATGAGGGACCGGACAGCCGTCGAGGCAGTCGGACGGTCAGAGGGCGGAAGGATACACACTTTGAACGACCTCTGCAACACGGTGAAGGCGAGGTTCGACCGCCTCCAAGGCAGTGTGGTGGGGGTGAAGATACCCATCGCATACAACCGTCCCCTCCTCTTTGAGAAGACCTCGTTCTCCGAGGCCGAGGAGGCGTTCAACGAGATATACAGGGTGAGGCTGTTCAAGAGGGTCGAGGTACCTCCGAAGGGGGATAAACGGGTTCCGGCGGATGTCGGAGCCGAGGAGCTGCTGCCTCTCCAAGACTACCTCGTCCACCTCATAGTTCAGGAGGCCGAGAGAAGGAGGCTGCCCATACAGATCCACACGGGCCTACAGGAGGGCAACGAGAACATCGTCACCCACTCCAAGCCCACCCACCTGGTCAACCTCTTCATGGAGTACAGGGACGCCCGGTTCGACATATTCCACGGCGGCTGGCCATACTCCTCGGAGCTGGGGGCCCTCGCCAAGAACTTCCCCAACGTCTACATCGACATGTGCTGGATGCACATAATCAGCGACACCAGGGCCCGCTCAGCCCTCTCAGAGTGGCTCGACGAGGTCCCCGCCAACAAGATCATGGGCTTCGGAGGGGACTACGCCTTCATCGAGGGGGTCTACGGACACGCGGTCATCGCTAAGGAGAATATCGCTAAAGTCCTGGCCTCGAAGGTGGACGACGGAGCGTTCGGCCTCGACGAGGCGAAGAAATACGCTGGATGGCTTCTACGGGATAATCCACTGAGGCTCTTCTTCCCAAAACGAGTGTGAAGACGTTCCCCGGTCTTGGTGATTGTGGCGCAGTCCTCTGGTTCATGAGCCCGACGCCTTAGCCCCCCTCTAGGAATCACATGGAGATATTCTTATCCGTCGAAAGCCGCAAGTCACTGTAAAAAGGGCTTCTCCGATGCCTAAACTAAACAGGGACCTCTGGCTGCTGTTCGCGGCCAGCTTCGCCGTCGTCATCTCTATCCAGTTGATACAGCCCCTGTTCCCTCTCTTCCTCGACAGCCAGGGCGCCTCAGAGATGGAGATCAGCCTCGTCATCTCCATGGCCAGCCTCGCCACCACGGTGCTGATGATCCCCGGCGGGTTCCTCATGGAGAGGATGGGCAAGAAGAGGATGCTATTGATGGGTTTGCTGATCTGGGCCACGGTGCCCGTCTTCATGGCGTCGGCGAGGGGGTGGAGAACAGTCGCGCCCCTGTACATGGTATATAATCTTGCTGACGTCTTCGTCGGGCCCACACGGATGGCGATGATCGCCGAGTACGCGACACCTGAGACCCAAGCCACCGTCTTCGGGTTCATGAGCATGGACTGGCCCGTCGGGGGCATCGTGTCCCCCCCGTTGAGCGGCTACCTCGTCGAGAGGTCAGGGTGGCACCTCAGCTTCCAGGTCGCCGCAGTCGTTATGGCTCTGGGGGCATTGCCGGTCTTGATGCTCAGGGAAAAGAAGGAAAGCGGGAAGACGGAGGAGAAGGTGAAAATGTCGGCCATCTTCCAGCGAGAGTATCTTTCAGTTGTTCTCCTATTCTCCGCGTTTTCGTTCGCGCTTTCCACGGGTCAGAGCGCCGTCGGAACCATGCTCCCCCTCTTCCTTAAGAACCAGATGGGCCTGCCCCCCTCCACCATAGGGCTCTTCTTCTCCGGCTCCAGCGTCCTGAGCCTCCTGAGCCAGGTCCCCGGCGGGTGGCTGGCCGACAGATACGGGAGGAAGAAGATCATCTTAACCTTCCTGCTTCCCATCCCTCTCATATTTGCGGCCTGGGCTGTTGTGAACGACTGGGCGGCTATGCTCGTCCTCTACTCTCTTTTCGCCGGGTGCATGAGCATGATGGGGTCCGCGTCCCTCGCTCTGCTGTCAGATTCGTTTCCTTCGGAGCTCACGGGGGCGGCCTTCAGCGTGAGGATGACCGGCTTCCGGATGGGCTCCATCTTGGGCCCACTCCTCGGCGGATATCTATATACTTTTTTGAGCCCAAGGTCACCTTTCATCGTGGCAGGGCTGCTATTCATAGTCGGGATCCCCGTTATCTATCTGATTAAGGAAAAACCAAGACGACTCGACTGATATTTGGTAGCGGATACGCGAAGAACCGAGGGCGGATATGAGCCCACGCTTCTCTGAGCGCTAAGAGTTCACCTAATGAGTGGCGCCGGGAAATAGCCGTGTTGAAATGAAGTTATCAGGTTAATCTGTTTTTTCTAACACGAGCCTAGTCGAAGACACGTCGACCTCCACTATCCGCACGCCCTCAACCACCACCGGCTTACCAAGCACATCCCTCAAGATGACCCTCTGGCCCTCCACCTTCGCGTAGATCACGTCCTCGGCTACCTTCTCGTCACCTAGGAAAACCTTGAACTCACACATTTCACCGGCCTCCCAGATGACCCAACGCCTTCCTCAGGTGCCTGGAGACCTCGTCCGCCTTGCCGGCTGCAAGCTTCATCTCGGCCGCCGCCTCCTTGAGCCCCAGCCCCTCGGCCTCGCTCGCCGCTTCCAGGAACCGGTCTCTATGCTCGTCGTTATGGTGAGCCCAGTGCTCTATGAGCCCCTTAAGCCTAGCTTTTTCCTCGCTCAAACCAACCACACCCATGATCTAACCTGTACCATCCTTAACGTTTACTCGGAACAATCACCCTGCCTCCTCTCCACAGTGGATGCCCGACCAGTCCAGCTGGCCGTAGCCCTCCCCGCTACACGGTATACAATAGTAACCGTCGACCTTCTTAACCGCCCTCGTCTCCATCACATTCTCGCCGCACCCCCTGCATATGCGGCTCTCGAGGAGGCGGCTGTAGCCCGGAAGCTCGGCCTCCACACTCTCAAGCTTGAAGATCCTCTCCGCGGGGGTCTCCAGGACCGAGAAGCAGTGCTGCTTGTTGAGCTCCATCATGCGGGCCTCCTCCTCAGGGGCCGCGTCCCTCTCGTTCACGATCCTCCTGTACAGTTCCTGCGTCTCCGGGTTCCTGTCTTTCAGCAGGTTTCCTAGGTCGGGGCGTGAGGAGACCCTTACGCCTCTGCCGCTCCTCTCCACGAGGCTGAACGCCGTCTTGCCGTAGTCCCTGTAAACCAGGCTGTTGTTGCCGAAGCTGCAGCCCGTCACCATCTGGACGCCGTCGCTGAAGCAGCTGTTGGTCTCCACTATGGCGACTAGGTGCTCCATCCCAGTGTTCTCGACGACCCCCAGGGTCTTCATGGCGTAGTGCCCCGCCATGACCCCCATGGCGCTTCCCACGCAGTGGTGTCCGTGTATGAGGGCGGTCATCCTGAGCAGCCCAGCCAGGTCGTCGTTCTTTATCATCCCCTCGATCTCGACGCGTGTATCGTTCAAACCCATACAACCATAGTATTACTGATGTCTCAAATAATATTACTTTCCCCATGCAACTTATGGAGAATGTAGAGTGGCGCCGGGAAAGGAGTATGAACCCCTGTGTCCTCATGACGATCTGAGTGCATGCATCTGGATGACTTATGAGCGCCACTTATTCATAGTCGCGTTTGTATAGGACCTACTCTTCTTCGGGGTCGTCGTTCGGCTCTTTTCTCTCCGCCTTGATGTCTTCCAGCTTTGTACGGAAGTTAGACTCTACTTTGCGAATCTGATCCATCAACTTCGATCCACCGGACTGCACCTTGCTCTGCACCGTCTGCAAGCCGTCCTT
>CAZQOX010000090.1:0-5518 GCA_964594895.1 uncultured Candidatus Bathyarchaeia archaeon | reverse complement strand
ATTATCTCGTCCCCCGTCGTCGAGTCCAGGTTACCTGTGACCTCGTCGGCGAGGATGAGGTTCGGCTCGTTGGCGAGGGCCCTGGCGATGGCGACGCGCTGCTGCTCGCCTCCGCTGAGCTGGCTCGGCTTGTGGTCGGCCCTATCGCCGAGCCCCACAAGCTCCAGTAGGAGTTGCGCCCTCTTATGCCGATCACCCCTAGAAACCCCTGCGATTGCCATAGGCAGCTCGACGTTGCCTCTGGCGTCCATCCTGGGGATGAGGTTGAAGAACTGGAAGATGAACCCGATCTCCTTGTTCCTGAGCTCCGCCAACCTGTTGTCGTTGAGCTTCGAGAGGTCGACGCCGTTTATGTAGACCTTGCCCGATGTCGGCCTGTCGAGTGCCCCTATCATGTTGAGGAGGGTGCTCTTGCCGCTGCCGCTCGGGCCCATGATGGCCGTGAACTCGCCGGGCTCCACTGTGATGCTTAATCCTTTGAGGACCTCCAGCGGCCTGCCGCCCTGTATGTACGTCTTCACGAGATCAACTGTCTCGATCAGGTGCGTCACTTTGTCTCCTCCAGCAGCTTCTCGACTAGCTCTAGTCTATGCTCCGTCATCTCCCGCACCTTAAAAAGGAAACTCTTCCTCACGTCGGCGTCCAGGTTGCTGTAGAACTGGGTGAGCATCTCATGGGTCATGTCCCCGTCCTTGTCGACGATGAGGCTCATCATCCTGAGGGCGCCCTGCTTCATATCCTTGGACATCCACTTGAAGAGGACGGCGAGGTAGTTGACGGTGAACCCGAGGGAGTCCGTGAAGCGCGTCTCCAGCTCGGAGAAGAGTCCCTTTCCCTTCTCCGTTATGTGGTAGTACTCGGTTCCGTCCCTCTCCTCGGTCTCCACATAGCCCTTCTTCATTAGGCTCTTGAGCGCCGGGTAGACGGTGCCTGTCTTGGGCTCCCACACGCCGTCGAACTCGTCCTTCAGGGTCTTGAGCATCTCGTAGCCGTACTTGGGGCCGCCGTCGAGCTGTATCATGAGCAGCACCTGGAGTGGGCTCACGGGCATCCTGACCGGGGTGCTGCCACTCATACTCGCCGTCAATAGGTTGACCTCTACCTAGTAGACCTCTTCTATCTTGGAGGTGTATCTCCTTTTTAAGGGTTACCCCCCGCTAGTTTTAAACGGTTTTTCAAGTTTAATACAGAATTTGATCAGAATCTCCTGCGGCCTCACGACGAGTCATGTACGCCCTCGACGTGACACGTCCCCTCACCCGACACGAATATAAATAGACGCGACACCCTCGATGATGGAGACCAGATGAGCGTCCTCATCTTCACTGACAACCCGAACACCGGCGAGACCCAGCTGGTCCGCCGAGAGCTGATACGCAGGGGAATAGACACCGACTACAAGGCGCCGTGGGACATCTCGCTGCCGGACTACCGCCCCGAATACGACCTGGTCTACGTTCCCAGCAACATGCTTCACAGGGGCACCACCTTCGAGCTGCTGCACAGGCTCCTGATACTGAGGAGGCTGGACGAGGCCGCCGCGGTTATCAACCCCGTGGAGAGTATGCTCCACTACTCGAAGGAGCACCTCTCGCTACAGCTGAGCAGGCTGGGGCTGCCCCACCCCGAGACCATTGTAACGGAGAACGTCGAGAAGGCGTACGAGTTCGCCGAGAGGCTGCTGGAGGAGGGACGGGAGGTGGTTCTTAAGCCCATCTGTCTGGCCAGGGGCGTCGGCGTCATGAAGCTCAGCAGGATAAGGAGCCGCGAGGACCTCCTCCAGTTCCTGGTCTGGTACACCCGCAGCCACGGCGAGGGCGTGTTCTACTTGCAGGAGTTCATACCCAACCAGGGCTACGACGTAAGGCTCCTCGTCATAGACGGCGAGGTGGTGGGCAGGGAGAAGCGGTCGAACCCCGAGGACTTCAGGTACAACGTCGCCGTCGGGGCCTCAGCCGAGCCTTTCACGGACCCCGTCTACGACGAGCTGGCCGTGAAGGTGGCCGAGGCCGTGGGGCTGAAGATCACGGGGCTGGACGTTCTGCCCCGGGACGACGGCGAGCCCTTCGTGCTGGAGGCTAACTGTTTCCCAGGCTACAAGGCGCTCATGGATACGACGGGGATAATGATCCACGAGCTCATAGTGGACTACTTCGAGAAACTCATACGGGGCTAGGAATAATCTTAAACGCTCCTCTACACGGGGTTTCTTTGAGGCAACATGCCGTTTTGCACCAACTGTGGGTCCGAGATCGAGGACCACCAAAAGTTCTGCCCCAACTGCGGGGCGCCGACCGAGCAGACACCGACTTCCAGCGGAGGCGCCACGCCGCCGTCCAAGAAAGGCATACTTGGAGACGTCGACAGGGAGGACGTCGAGAAGGGGGTCGAGAAAGGAGTGGAGGCCGCCAAGAAGGGGATCGGCGCCGCGTTCAGGCTCGCCCGCAGGGGCATCAAACAGAGAGCCGAGCTAACCGGTAAAGGGATAGACGCGGCTAAGGAAACCATCGAAGAAAGGAGGCCGGATACGCATGAGGCTGAACCCCCGGCTCAGGACCAGAGGCTCTGCCCCCAGTGCGGTCAGCCGGTGACAGGCACCGGGAAGTTCTGCAGTCACTGCGGCCACAAACTGGAGTAGCCCTCACTTTTTTCTAGGCAGGTGCTTCCTCTGGTAGTAGTAGAGCCCCTGCAGCGTGACGTACTGGTACACCGCCGTCACGACGGTCGAGAACTGCTCTATGTAGAAGAGAACGACGTTGAGCACCAGGAGGGACACGAGGAGCGCCACCGACCCCAGCTCCAGCCCCCACCTGTCCATTCCAACGAAGATTAGGACGGCGCTCAGCGCGAGGGCAAGCCCCACCGCGCCGTCGAGCACGAGATGCATCTGGGCCCAGAACATGTCGAAACCCGAGGCCGACGGAAGATCAGACAACATGGCTGCGATGTAGTCTCCCCTCTGGGAAGGGTCGCCCGCCAAAGTGTTGTACTCGAGGAACCTCATGAAGCTCGGCATCCCCAGGATTATGAGGCTCGCCACGAGGAACACCATGACCCTCCGCTGGTTCAGGTACTTCTTCTCGACGCCGTTGCAGAACAGGATCAAGTCGTCGAAGAAGTTGGGCTCCTCCGGCGCCACCTGGAGGCTGTCGGACTCGATGAAGTCGATGAGTTCGACCGCGAGGCTTCTGAGACTAGGGTTACTGGTCTTTTCGAGTATCCCGTGAAGCCTGCGGCGCATGTCCTCGTGCTCCTCGGGTTCAAGGCTGTGGTCTAGGACCTCCCCTAGGGTGTCCAGCGCTGCGTAGAGTTCACCCCTGGCGTCCAGTGTGGGCTCCCGTGAGAACTTAAGGTAGAGGAGCGCCGTCAAGAGGAAGGACGCGTATATTATGGGGGCGGCGGCAGGGTAGAAGTAGTCGTTGGTCTGGGTGATGAACTTGCCCACCTCGTCGATGAACAGCCCGATACCCACCCCGGAGAGCAGCGCGCTCCATGTCAACGCCCACTTGTTGGCGTATATGAGGGGCAGCAGACTGGCCGCGAACAGGAACACCCCGCCGTAGAGCACGTGGGCTATGTGCAGCGTCTGGTTCCCGAGCTGCGGGTACCCCGTGATTTCGAGGAACAGTCTGGTGAGGGACACGCTGGCTGCGAAGCTCAGTAGCATCATCTGGAGGTACGCCTCGGCCCTCATCCGCTGGACAGGCTCCCAGATGCGGCTCACTATGTGGCTCATCAATGACAGTTATCGCTAGAGTAATGATAAATGTGTTTTGACGGTAGTAGAAAGCCTGGTCTTATCTGCGCTCGACCCTGTCCACGTCGACAAGGACGACGATGCATGCGTTCACCATGACGACACCGTGGGTCCTCGCCTCCTCAGCGGTTTCCACCGTTGGGAACTCTAGGCCCCCCTTCACCACGGTTATCCTTCTTTTTCCCTCGGGGAGCACGCTGAGCACGGCTTCGCCGTCAACATTCTCCGGGTTCGGTGCGGCGACGGTGACGTCCACCATGAGGGCTTCCTCGAGCTCCGAGAAGCTCCCGAACTTGAAGAGGCCGCCGAGCCCTACCATGCTGCTGTGGCTGATGGCGTCCTTCACGGCCCGTTGCGCGGCCTTGGTCTCGTCCCCACCGTGGAGGTCTATGCCTGTCCCCACCTCCAGCAGGTATCTCCTATAGTCCATTCCAATCAAGAGGGTTACGCGGGCATCCGCTTTAAAGCCTATCGCGACGGGGAACAGTTAAAAGCGTGTCCTCGGTCTTTCTTCAGAACCAAGTGAACTATGGCCGGGTGAGCCATGCATGAACCGATCTAGACAACTAGCCAAGGACAAGATCAAGGGGTTCCTGAGAGAAGACCTTGGCTACGGCGACATCACGTCGGAGGCCCTCATCCCCGTCGATCAGAGGGCAAGGGCGCGCCTGTTCTTCAGGGAGCCCGGGATAGCGTCGGGGCTCATGGAGGCGTCTATCGTCTTCGAGCTCCTGGGCTGCACCGTTGAGGGGTTCGTCGACGACGGCGACGCCGTGGAGCCGGGCCAGACCCTCTTGGAGGTGGAGGGCCCCGCGGCGGCGATGCTGTCGGGGGAGCGGACGGCGCTGAACATAGTCGGCAGGATGGCCGGGATAGCCACCACAACCGCGAGGATCGTCGACGAGGTGACCGAGGCTAGCCCCGGGACACGCGTGGCAGCGACACGGAAGACCCTGCCCGGGCTGCGGGACCTCGACAAGAGGGCCGTGGAGCACGGCGGCGGAGACACCCACCGGTTCAGGCTGGACGATTGCGTCCTCATAAAGGACAACCACCTGGAGTTGGTGCCGTCGGTCACGGAGGCGGTGCTCAGAGCCCGTGAGGCGGTGAGCTTCACCAAGAAGATCGAGGTCGAGGTCCGTTCCCTGGAGGAGGCCGAGGAGGCCGCCCTCGCGGGTGCGGACATCATAATGTTCGACAACATGGCTCCATCTGAGATGCGTAGATGCCTCACCGAGCTGGAGGAGATGGAGCTGAGAAAGGGCTTCATATACGAGGCTTCGGGTGGGATAACCCCCGAGAACGCTGTGGACTACGCCGCATCCGGTGTAGACGTCATCAGCCTGGGTGCGCTCACCCACAGCGTCAGGAGCCTCGACGTGAAGCTCGAGATAGAGATGATGTGATTGGCGCTCAGCGACCTTCAGCGTAGCATACTCGAGCTCAAGGAGGAGAAGAACGCCGTCCTCCTGGTCCACAACTACCAGGTACCCCTGATACAGGAGATCGCGGACTACCTGGGTGACTCGCTGCAGCTCTGCAGGCAGGCACAGAGGTTGGAGGATGCGGAGCTCATAGTCTTCTGCGGGGTGGACTTCATGGCGGAGACAGCCGCCATACTCAATCCCGACAAGAAGGTGATAATACCAAGCCAGAAGGCGCGGTGCCCCATGGCCGCCATGCTCCAAATTGGCATGCTCAGGGAGGCCAAGGACAGGCACCCGGAGGCCCCCGTGGTCCTCTACGTGAACACCCTCGCCG
>CAZQOX010000089.1:0-5530 GCA_964594895.1 uncultured Candidatus Bathyarchaeia archaeon | reverse complement strand
CGAGGGCGTCAAGCTCCCCCAGGATGCCTATGGTGGGGCCCTTGCCGTTGCTCCAAGTGCCCACGAAGGCGGTGGGCATCTCGGCGACGCCGCGCTCCACCTTATACCCGTGCTTCTCGGCTAAGCCCGATAGGTACTCAGACGTCTTGAACTCGAGGAGCCCGAGCTCGGCGAACCCCCAAACCTTGTCGCTCCACTCGATGATCCTCTTCTCGTTCTCGTCTATCCATTTGTAAGCGGTTTCCTTCAACTCGATCAACTAGATAATGCGTTCAGAGAATTTAAAACCACGGGGCTCAGTGGGGGAGCCTCTTCTCGACGGCGTCGTAGAGGTAGCTGCCCAAGCCGAGGGATATGAGTCCTTGGGCGACGTTGAAGCCGGCTATGAGGGGCATCAGGCCGTAGGCCACCTCCAAGGGGACACCCCAGAAGTTGGGCAGCACTATGATGTTGGCAACGGACATCGCGACGACGCGGCATAGAAGACCTCCACTGTACGCGATGATCCTACTCTTGAATCCCTCAACGCCGGAGACGCGGGCCAAGTAGAGGCCGAGCCAGAACCCCACGACCGTGGAGAGTTCGGCGGCCGCCTTCATGACGGCGGATATGAGGTTACCGCTCCTGGCGAATATGCCCAGACCAGCCACCAGCGATGTCGTCGTCGCCGATGGCAGCCCGTACATGAGGAGGCTGAGCACTATCGGTACCCCCGTGAAGTCGAACTTGAGGTCCGGGAACCACGGGAAGGGTATCTTCAGCCCCGAGTACTTGAGGGTGTAGTCGAACATGAGCACAAGCGCCGCGAGGATCGCCGTGCCTGTAAGGCGGGCTGTGGGGTTGACCTTCGGCTCCATGATCTCTACCCGGGTGGTCTTACTGAAATTTACCTAGTATTTCAAACTAGTTACAAAATATTGGCGTCCGTTCAACGGGTCACAGCCTGAGTCTATGCCCGAACCGTTCCTTCTTTGTTTTCATGTAGCGTTCGTCGTGCTCCTGTGCGGGAACCTCCAACGGTACACGCTCCCGCGATACAATATCTAGAGGTAGGGGTCGTCTGACAATCTAATCAATTCTTTTTAGCTGAGCCGTCGGTGATAACGGTTTTCCAGTGACGGGCTGGACATGTCTAGCTATCCAACAATCTTAAAAGGGCTGAGCGTGCATAATGAGCAAGTGATGGATGTGCATCAGTTCCAATATCTTCGGGCGGAGTCGATAACCTCCGCCATCTGATTCTCCGTACGCTTAACGATAACCAGCTTCTCGTGCTCAACGCCGTCTCCGAGCGAGACCAGTCGCTGACCAGCCTCCTGAAGCAGTTGTCGGAGGAGTACGGGGTGCCCCTGTCCACTCTGAAGCTGAACGCAAGGATCCTCCGAGAGCTGAGACTGATCTCGTATGGATCGATACACAACAGGAAGAGTGCTAGACTCGAGGACCTGGGTAGCTTCGTCATGGGCCTCGTCAACCATAACAGGGGAGGGCTGGGAGTCCAGTTCTCGGACTGATTTCAGTCCACTTACCATTTTTTATTGGATTTTACTCGTCATAGAACAGAGAAATATCAGCGTAGCTCCTCAGGCATCTCGCCGCCCTGCATGAGTTCCTTGATCCTCTCGTCCACCTCGGCGATGACGGCGCCTCGGTCCACCTTGCCCATGGGGGTCAAAGGGAGCTCGTCCCTGAACAGTATCGCAGTGGGGACCTGATACTCCTCGAGTCTGCCTGCGCAGAGCTCTATGAGCTCACGCTCCAGTTCACGTGACGGCTCGTAGCCGTCGGCTAGCCTAACGGCGGCCCGGATGTCCGTGGAGCACCTGAGGGGATCTGGGACGCCGAAGGCGACAGCTGCGTCGACCGCATCGTGGCTCTCGATGGCTTCTTCCACCATGGTGGGCCAGACGGTGTGGCCCTGGGCCACGATCCTGTCCCTCTTACGCCCGACGATGTAAAGGTAGCCGTCGCCGTCCATGTAGCCTATGTCACCCGTGTGGAGCCACCCGTCCCTGAGGGCCTGGGCGGTCTCCTCGGGGCTGCCCCAGTAGCCCTTCATGAGCTGGGGGCCGCGCACGATGATCTCGCCATTCTCGCCGGGGGGCATCTCCACCTCCCCCAGCTGGAGGTCCACGATCCTGGCCTCGGTGTCTGGGTAGAGGAGGCCGGCGCTGGCGTAGTTGGGTTCCCCCTCCACCGGGGTGGCGGAGACGCCGGGGCCGGCCTCTGTGAGCCCGTACCCTTGGTACATCCTGGCGCCGGCGACTGCCTCGAACCCCCTCATGTGCTCGATACTGATCATGGCTCCGCCTGAGGCGCAGTGGGTCAGGCTCGTGAGGTCGTACTTCCCCAGGTCGGGGTGGCGCAGAATCTCCCTGATGAGCCTCGGTACCAGGGGGAAGTGAGTGCCCCGGTGCCTGTCCGTCGCCTTCAATATCTCCAGCGGCGTCGGGTTCGGCAGCAGCACCAGGGTGCACCCGAAGCTCACCGCCTCGTTCATCACCACGAGGCCGTAGCTGTGGAAGAAGGGCAGCGCGCACAGCACGACTGGCCACCCCGTGGGCTGGGGCTTGGCGCTGTAGCCCCACCCCCTCAGCCAGTGGTATGACTGCAGAGCGTTGACGACTAGGTTATAGTTGGTGAGCATCACTCCCTTGGGCTCACCCGTGGTGCCGCTCGTGAAGATGACGACGGCCACGTCATCCACCGGGTCGATCTCGGGGAACCCCTCGACCGTGGGGCCCCTCGTCAGGCCCTCGAACCTCAACGCGCCACGAGGGTTCTCGTATCTATACCTGAGCATGCTCAAAAGTCTCAGGTGGGTGGGCGCGTAGCGGGCTGCCTCCGCCACGATGACTGTCTCCGGGAGACCCTTGGGCAGCCTATCCAGAAGCCTGTCCAGGACGACGAGGACGCTGCAGCCCGTCTCCTCCATCTCCCGCCCTATCTCCTGGGCGGGCATCAGGGGGTTCAGGGCGACGAGGACGCCTCCCAGCAGGTTGACTGCGTTATATGCGACGATGAACTGGGGGCAGTTGGGGAGAAGCGCGGCGACCCTGTCCCCCTTCGCCACCCCCATCCCTTGGAGGTTGGCGGCGAAGCAGAGTGTCTGGCGCCAGAGCTCCTCGTAGCTGTACCTGGCCCCGAGGTATATGACGGCTTCACGGTCCGGGAACTTCCGTGCGGTGTTCCTCCAGAACTCGTACACCGGCATCTCGGGGTACTTGATGCTGATGGGTACGCCGCGGGGGTAGCTGTCCTTCGCCGTCATTCATCAAAGGGGGAGCGGCGCACCGTATAAAAACCGTGGTCTATCAACGGTTTTATCCTTGGAGCCGCCCCTTAAAGGTGATCGATATGAAGCCAGAGGGAGTCTACGTGCCGAGCATCACCCCCTTCGACAAGCGCGGAGAAATCGTGTTCGACGCAGTGGAGAAGCTAATCGAGTATTGGGTCGACGGCGGTGTCTCCGGGATCGTGGCCAACGCCAGCACCGGGGAGGCCCCGTACCTGAGCAGGGAAGAGAAGAAGAGGATCATCGAGTTCATGATAGACAAGGTGGACGGCCGAGCCCGGGTGTTCGCGGGCACGGGGGCTATGGGCACCCGGGAGACCATCGAGCTCACCAAGGACGCCAAGGAGGCTGGGGCCGAGGCCGCCCTCGTGACGACGCCCTTCTTCTTCAAGCCCACGGGGGACGAGATAGCCGGACACTTCGTAGACCTCTTGGATGCTGTCGACCTCCCCGTGATACTCTACAACGTACCAAAGTTCACCGGGTACAGCGTGGACCCGAAGACGGTGGCTAGGATATCCGAGGAGTCCAGCGGCCTCGTCGCAATGAAGGACAGCAGCGGAAACCCCGGCGTCATGGCCGAGGTCATAAGGCTCTGCGGGGACAGGATAAACGCCCTCTCGGGCTCAGCGGACATGATACTGCCGACGCTCATGCTGGGCGGCAAGGGCGCCATAGTGGCCGTAGCCAACGTGATCCCGGCGCCGTGCGTGGGCATAGTGGAGGCCTACAGGAGAAACGACTTGGCCGCAGCCGGGAGGGGGCAACACACCGCCAGCTACGTGAACAAGGTCCTCGTCAGGGAGAACCCCCAGATAGCCGCGATAAAGACGGCCCTGAACCAGATGGGGTACGGCGCCGGGGTGCCCCGGAAACCGTTGACGCCACTGGACGACGCGGTCGCCGAGAAGATCAGGGCCGCAATGCTGAAGGTTTAACCGATCTTCTTCACCATGGATGTCTTCCCGGCGTAGAACAGCTTGCCGGTCTCCGTGAAACCCATCTCGGACCAGAACATCACGGCCTCGGCCTCCGAGTCGATCTGGATCCACTCAGCGCCGATGTTCTCCGCGAACCCCTCGGCCTTGATGTAGAGGGCCCTGCCGTGGCCGCGGCCCCTACGGTCGGGCTTGACCTCGATGTTCTCTATGTAAAGGGTGTCCGGGTGTATGGCACGCGAGTCTCGGAGAAGAACCGCCTGGACGTAGCCGTGCTCGTCCCCGAGCACCCAAGCCGATCCCTTCCCGTAGCTCTCCCCTGGCCCGGTGATCACGGAGAGGCCTTCAGGCGTGTAGCTCCTGCGGCGCCTAGCCTCCCCGGGGGCCCCTGACTGGTGCATCTCTGGATGCCTCTCCTCAGAATACGCTGATCCACGGTATATATGGGTTGTAGGGCGGTCCAGCTACCTGATGACCTGGCTGTGGAGAGCGGTTACGACGGTGTCGCAGGTGAGCTCGACCTCCACGCAGCCGTCTAAGCCTCTCACCCTCGTCACGCCCTCATCCGCTCTGCTGACCGTCCACTCCCTGAACACCCAGTCATCGCCCCCGGATGATGCTAGCAGACAGACGACAGAGCCTTCGTCGGCGAGGTAGACTCCCGGCTCAGGCGTGGTCGCCAACCCCGGCACGCCGTCCGGCTGAACAATGACGGTGAGCTTCACCTTTCCCGCCGGTGGCTGTAGCCAGGGCGTGGGCCCCGGGTCGACGCCCACCACCCTCTCAAGCGTCAGGGTGGTCGAGTTCCCGCGCCTGCCGGCAACCGTTACCTGCTGGAGGGTCACGTTTCCAGGTGCCTCAGAGGGTCCCTTGTCCTCGACCGGACCTGAAGCACCCGTGAAGGGTATGGGCCGCGACACCCTCAGCACTGTGTTGTTGTACCTGTCTTTCACCGCTGCGTAGAGCTGCACCCGGTCAGGCGGATCGGAGGCGTTGAGGGCGTACCTCTTGTGGACTGTTAGACACGTGTCGAGGCCGCCTATGGCAGTCTTCCAGCTACGCATCTCCGCCGCCTCGCCGTCCACAAGCAGGCCGTAACTGAACTCCACCGCCCCGCTGGGGCTCGTGTAGTTAAATGAGGCCGACACCGTAGGCGAAGAGCCGATCTCGGCCTTAACGTCTTCGAAGCGGATGTCCTGCAAGGACCCGTCGCCCCGCCCGCAGGCCAGCTTGAGGGTCGGTGAGGTGTACCGCGTCCACTCGTTTTCGGTGTTCCGCGCGTAGCTCTCCAGCTGTA
>CAZQOX010000088.1:0-5536 GCA_964594895.1 uncultured Candidatus Bathyarchaeia archaeon | reverse complement strand
CGCCGCCTTGTCTATGATGGGGGTGTCGTTGAGCTCCTCGTGGACGTGCCTGGCGCCTATGGGCGGCATCGCGGCCTCCATCACCGAGGTGTACCCCATCTGGGCGTACCTGTAGCCGGTCACGTATGTGGTGGGGCAGCTGTACCCTACGCCGCCCCTCGTGTGCTTGCCCCTGGGCACGGGGTCCTTCCTGTGGTCCTCCGGCCTGAGGAGCCTGCCGATGTTGATCTTGCTGCCGGCTATGTGGCTGTGGACGTCGACGCCCCCCGGCATCACAATCTTGCCCTTGGCGTCGATGACCTTGGCGTCCCTCTCCGGGACCTCCTCCACGACCTTGCCGCCGCTGAGGTGGATGTCCATCCTCTCGCCGTCGACGCCGCTGAGTGGGTCGTAGACGTACCCGCCCTTGACTATTATGTCCTTCAAGCCTCTCATCCCCTCATCCTCTCTATGATCATCTCAAGCACCTCCGCGTCCGGGTGCACGCCCGCCCTGGGCTCCACCAGCTTCCTTAGCCTCAGCGGGACGCCGTCCATCCTGTACGCGGTTCCCTCGGCCTCGACGCCCGCCGTGGCGACGGGTATGGCCACCTTGCTCAGCATCGTCGTCGGCGTCACCTTTTGGTCCAGAGTGATCAAGGGTATCTTGGCTAGGTTCCTGACGACGCCTGCGGGGAACGATGAGACGGGGTCCGACGCGATCACGAGCGCCGAGTCTGCCTCGCCCCTCGCCAGCATGTCTACGCTGGTGTACTCCCCGGGGTTGTACCTCGGGTATCCCCTGCTGAAGTCAACGGCGTAGGGGTACCCCGTCTGCCACGTCGTCACGGCGTTGGCCCCACCCACGTTGTAGTGGCCCCTCATGGGCGTCAGCAGGAACTTTGTGTGGTTGTTCAGCTCGGCGACGAGACCGACGGCGGCGTCGACGTTCATGTGCCGCCCCTCGCTCTGGGTGAGCCCCAGCCCGAAGAAGATGACGCCGAACCTGGCCGCCTTCATCCTCTCCGCGAGCTCCGCCACCTTCTCCCTCGGGACTCCCGCGACGCTCGTCGCCGACGGTTCGTGGCCTCTCACGGCCGCCCTCAGCGTCTGGAGGAGCTCGAAGTCCCCGTTGGGCTCCAGCTTGACGTACTCGTCCGCCATCCGCGTGGTCCCCGTCTCCTTTATGTCGACCGCGACGATGTACCTGTCCTTCCTTCCGTTGGGGACGAACCTTCCCTTCGCCATCGCGGAGTACCGTATCACGTGCCGCAGGTGGGCCTGGGACGGGTTGGAGCCCCAGAAGATGACGAGGTCGGCGCGGTTCTTGATCTCCCCCAGCGTCGACTTGGACTCGCCCACCTGCTGGATGGCGAGGATCGTCGGGCCGTGGCACACCGATGCGGTGTTATCGACGACGCCGCCGGCCAGCTCCGCGAGCTCCACGGCCTTGGCGATGGCCGCGCACTCGGTGGAGCTGAGGCCGTACACCAGCGGCCTCATGGAGGTTGAGAGTATGTCCGCCGCCGCGTCCACCGCCTTCTCCAGCGGCACCTCGACGCCGTCGACGGTCGGGGCCTCAAGCCTGTTCTTCTCGTGGTTCAGGAACTTGCTGCGGGAAATGCCGCACGCGTTCTTTATGTCCTTCACGTGGCCGTCCTCCACGGTTACCTCCAGGTCGTCGCACAGGCAGCCGCAGAAGGGGCAGACCACCTCGGTGAACACGGTCACTTCATATCGCCTCCCAGGCTCTTCACAAGCTCCTCGATGGACTTGACCCTGCCCTTGGTAGGCGCCACCGTGGCCTCTATGCCCTTGAAGATGGGCGTCCCCGTGCCCTCCGTCTCGTAACCGTAGACCTGGTTTGCCCATAGGCCGTACGGGAAGAACGCCATGCCGGCCTCAAGCTCCTTGGAGGGTCTCCAGTATACCACCACAGAGCCGTGCCTCGTCTCCACGGATACCGCGTCGCCCTCCTTGAGCTTCATCTTCGCCGCGTCTCTCGGGCAGAGCTGGACGTGGCTCACGCTCTTGACGTAGTTCTCCGATGTCTTTCCCTCCTCGAGGCCGACCCCCTGCTGGGCGGTCCTCCCCGAGACGAGGGTAACCTTAAGCTTATCCACCATGCAGTCTCCTCCAGCCACTAGTTCCTCACGGAGCTCTTGATGATGCCTTCGTTGACCTCGCCGTAGGTGAACGTGGCCCCCGTCTTGGCGCACGTAAGGGTGATGACGGCGGGCGCGAACAGGGCCGGGTCTATCTGTGTGAAGTCGAAGTCGACGGCCTTGTATATCTCGTAGCTCGTCTTCCCGTAGTCGCCGCAGCTGCTCGAAGGAGCCTCCGCGGCTATCTCCTTCAGCTTCTCCTCGTCCTCGTCCACCACGTAGCTCGTCACGCCGCCGTAGGTGAGGGCGTCCTCGGCCCTCCCCATGGCCTTCCCCATGTCGGTGTGGACGGGCATCACCGGCGCGTAGCCGGCGCCGTACTGCACCTTCTTGAGGTCCAGGCCCAGCACGTCGAGCCTGAAGAGCCCCGTCTCCACGATGCGCCCGGATATCTGGACCATCCCGGCCATGGAGGTGGTCGAGGTCAGCACCATGTAGACTTTCTCCGGGGCTACGTTGCACCTCTCGGCGATGTAGTGCGCCGCGGAGTCCGGAGGCTTCTCCTCGGCCTCCAACAGGATCACGGCGACGTCCGCCTCGTCCTTGTACTCGATCTTCTTGAAGACGTCCTTGGGCTTCAGCGACAGCGCCCTCGCGGGGCCGGAGCCGTCGGCGGTGTAGCCCTCCGGCTTTATCCTCCACCCTGCGAGCTGGGCCCCGAACAGGGCCACCGCCGGGTGATCGGTGGAGACGATCACCGTCGGCAGCTTCAGTCCCCCGTAGTCGGCGTACCCGAGCTCGGCGGTGCCCGCGCCCCCCATGGCGATGCGGGTGGCCATGAGGCCGGCCTCGTAGCCGCCGTGGGCCTCTAGACCCGTGTCGATGACTGTCGCCCCAGACGGGAGCTTCTCGACCGTCACCCTGTAGTAGTCAGGGTTCGCGATCAACTCTTCGACATGCTTCAAAGCCAACTTGTTTATGCTCAGCACGATCAAACACAGAGGATAGTCGGCTTGGAAAATATAAAACAGTTACATGACATTCAGGGCCCTTCGACGTAGTCCACGACGAGGCCCTCCTTGGTCAAGACGTAGCGTGTCACGCCGTCCTTCTCGACCCTCTCGACACAGTAACCGTCCTCAAGTATCCGTATGTGCCAGTCCAGGGTCTTTGCGTCGACGCCTAGGCGCGCCTCCAGGCTCTCCATGGTCGCGCTGCCTTCCTTAAGGGCCCTGAGTATCCTGCGTCTGAGGGGGTTGTTCACGGCGCGGAGGTAGCGCCTGTGCCTCTGCTTGGTCTCCTCCATTGAGCCGCCTATGGTCTTGCTTTCGCCTCCGGACATGTTTCATTCCTTCAGTAGCCTTTGAGGGCTATGACCTCTTTGACCAGCATCCGCTTGAGCGGGTCAGAGATCAGCTCCTTATCGGGGTGGTCGCTTGACACGAGTATCGCCGTGTCTAGGCGTTTGTCGCCGCCAGCTACGGCCACGAAGTCGCCTTGGGCGAGCCCTTGGCCTACGGCTATGGCTGCGACCTCAAGCGCCGCCTTTACGCCTGGGCCGAACATCATGAGGGTCTCCCTCATCTCCCGGTTGTCCTGGATGGGCAGGTCAGCCTTCTCCACGGCTACAACCTTCATCTTCTTCATGGCCTTCTTAACGTCGTCGCCGTACGTGAACTCGGTGACGCTGACCACGGACGCCTCTCCGTCGAGGGCCTCGGACAGCTGTAACGCAGACTTCCCCTTGGTGCTCCCGACGACGACCGTCGACGCCCCGGACTCCTCGACCCTCGCCTTCACGGCTTCGAAGACCTTCGAGTTCTTCACCGCCTTTGTGACGTAGAGGATGGGCTTCTCAGAATTCATTTAGGGCTCACGGTAAATGATCACTGCTATGCGGTTATAGGTCTTTTCTGGCGGATACACGTGCAAATTTAATGGTCGTTAAATAATACGGGATATGGGTGGAGTTAGCTGTGACTAGCCGTTTCTTCGTCTATTTTTAGAAGTTTAAAATACAACGTATTTATTCAATATACCGAGGGATACAGGGTGTACTCGCCGATTGACCCGGAGTTCTGTGGCCTCCCATGCAGGGTGCTGATGGACAGGAGCGTGCCCACGGTCGAGGCCTCTGAGCGGCTCACGGGCATAGTCAGCAGGCTCATGGAGAACCACTACGGCGACATAATCGCCGTCGAAGACGGTCAGCTCATCGGCAGCTTCAACATGTTCGACGCCATTAGGTGGCTCACGGAGCCCGACGTACAACGGAGCGACGTCTACGTCAAGGACGTGGTCTGCACCCCGGTGATCTCGGTGGGGACGGAGAACACGGTGGAGGAGGCCTTCGGCGTGATGCGTAAGTTCGGGATAACGAGCCTCGCGGTGACCGAGGATGGGCTGCTGAAGGGGTACATCACCGAGAAAGGCATCAAGGAGTGGATGAGCCTATACCCACACTATCTCCGCCTGTACCAGGCCACCAAGCAGGGTAAGTGCAGCGCCCTCATGGACGAGATGTTCGGGTCAGGGTCTCCAACCGGTTAGCAGCTGCACGAACATGGAGGCCGCGGTCAGGTCAGCCGTCGTCCCGGGGTTCAGATCGCCTCCGCCGGACCATAGCTCCTCGTCCATTCTACGCACCTCCTCCATGAACCCTGGTTCCCCGAGATGCCTCAGCACCTGGGCGGCTCTCCCACTGACCTCATCCGCCTTCTCCACGCCGCTCTTCCTTATGATCAAAGAGTCCGGGTGCCTGGAAAGCAGATAAAGATACGTCTCCACCACCGCGGAGTTCACCGTCTCCCCGTCTTCTAGACTATGTGAGAGGTGTCTGTGCCCCTCGTCGAAGGTTACGGTGAACCCGTTGACCCACTCAGAGCATATGGTGTCCCTGTCCTCGCACAGCTCGAAGACCTGGGTGGGCGTCAGGCCCTCCTCCCGTATCTGCTTCAGGGACGACCCGTCGGAGACGTCCAGGTCGCCTACATCCCCGAGGGTCCTCCGCGTCATGGTCAGGTCTATCGCCTTGTAGATGTTCACCGTGTCCCGGGGCGTCGCAGCCGCGATGACCTCGGTCAGGGACTCCCTCATCCTCGTCATCGACACCCCGTCCTCATGGTAAGCCGCGCCCGCTGCGGCGGCTATGGGCGCGTGGAGCAGCACGACGCCGAGCTGGACGTTGCCTCCCCTCTGCCACTTCAGCATGTCCTCCACTGCCCGTAGTATGGCCTCCCCCAGCCCGAGGCTGCCCCAGTCCCCTCCGCTGGATGTGTGGTAGCCTCTGCATGCCAGGTCCCTGAGCGCGGGCGTGGTGGCGACGCTGCCTGCGAGGAAGTGCTCGTACCGCGTCTCGACGCCGTCCCTAAGCCTGTGGACGTTGCCGGGTTTGGGGTACGCCGAGGCCTCCAGCAGCCCCGCCAGGGCATGACACCGTCCGACGTAGTCCCC
>CAZQOX010000087.1:0-5640 GCA_964594895.1 uncultured Candidatus Bathyarchaeia archaeon | reverse complement strand
CGGTCAAGAGGAGCTACGACGAGGTAAAGGGCCCCATCCAGGCGGTGGTCAAGGATGCGCCCCCGGAGAAGGTGGACATCCACGTAGGCGGCTACGGGGTCCTCCAGGACGTCTCGAGCTGGCGCGTGTTCACCCCTGAGATCGATGTAGACAAGTGCATCGGCTGCAAGGCCTGCTGGATCTTCTGCCCCGAGACAGCCATACATTGGGACGAGGAGAAGAACAAACCCAACATCGAATACAGAAAGTGCAAGGGTTGCGGCGTCTGCGCCAACGAGTGCCCAGTCAACGCGATCGAGATGGTGAGAGTGGAGGCATAGAAAGATGTCATACGAAGTAATGGTAGGAAACAAGGCCGCCGCCACGGCTGTGAAGCTCGCTAAGGTTCAGGTGGCCAGCGCTTTCCCGATCACGCCCCAGACGACGATCACCCAGTACCTGAGCGAGATGTACGCCGCAGGCGAGTGGGACTTCGACTTCGTCAACGTCGAGGGCGAGCTCACGAGCCAGGTTGTCGTGCAGGCCGCGTCAAGGGTCGGCGCTAGGACGTTCACGTGCACCAGCGGCCCCGGGCTGCTGTATATGCATCACCCGATGCAGACCACCGGCAGCGCCAGGCTCCCGGTCGTCATGGCCGTGGTCCACAGGGGCTACAAGGGGATGCAGCCCGACCACAGCGACCTCATGAGCCAGCAGTGGACAGGCTGGGGCCACCAGTACGTCGAGCACGCCCAGGAGATCCTGGACAGCCTGCTGATGGCGTACAAGGTCGCCGAGGACCCGAGGATCAGGATACCGATCGCGGTCGGCTACGACGGATACGTGCTGAGCTACACGGCTGAGCCCGTCGAGATCCCGGATCAGGAGGCCGTCGACAAGTGGCTGCCTAAGAACAAGGCGATGCCGAGCATACTGCCCGACGAGGTAGACCCATCTACCTTCGCTAGAGGCTGGGGCGGCGGAGACCCCCAGATGCCATGGAAAGTACACCACGAAGCCATCCTGAAGATCGAGGACGTCCTCAAGGAAACCATGGACAGCTTCGAGAAAACCTTCGGCCGACGCTACGGTAACGGCATGATCGAGCCATACAGGATGGAGGGCGCAGACTGCGCCATCATCGCGATGGGCACGATCGCGGGGACATGCAAGGCCGCGGTCGACAAGATGCAGAAGGAGGGCAAGAAGGTAGGCCTCATCAAGCTGAGGAGCTTCATACCTTTCCCCGTGAAGGACTTCCAGGCGTGGGCAAAGAAGCTCGATGGCTTCGCCGTGGTCGACAGGAGTATCTGTCCAGGAAAGGGCGGCCCAGCGTTCAGCAAGCTGAGAGACTCGTTATACGATCTAGAGAAAAGACCTGTGACGCTGCAGTTCCACGCCGGACTGGGCGGCAAAGAGGTCCGTACACACGACTTCGAGATGATCGGGGACAAGATACTCAAGGCCGCCAAGGGAGGCAAAGTGGAGCAGGTGACATGGGTTTAAGAGGTACGATGGAGGAGAGATGAAGAATGAGTGAAAGAATCACGAGGGCACAGATCCCGATTAGCGAGATGACCATCACCCCGGGCAGCGCATGTCAGGGATGTGGCGCGGCTCTGGCCGCCAGGCTAGCCTTCAAGGCGCTCGGCCCCAACGTCATAAGGCACGGAATACCGTGCTGCCCAGACTCAGTCACACAGAACCCGAGAGTCAGCACCGTGTTCGAGGGCGGCGGAGCTCAGCTCACAGGCACAAGCCGTGGACTCAAGGCCATCGGCCGTGAGGACGTCCTGGCCGTCGGCTTCTACGGCGACGGAGGCACATACGACATCGGCATGCAGGGGCTAAGCGCCGCCGCGGAACGGAACGAGAACATAATCGTCATCACCAAGGACAACGAGGCCTACATGAACACCGGCAACCAGCGCAGCGGGGCCACACCCAAGTACGCTAGGACCAGCACCAACCCGGTGGGCCCCAGGAGTAGGGGAAAGCCGAGGCCAAAGAAGAACATCCCGTTCATCTTCGCGGCCCACTACGTGCCCTACGTCGGCACCGCCAGCGTAGGCTTCCCCGAGGACCTCATAGCCAAGGTCAACTACATGAAGACCATCAAGGGCTTCAGGATGCTCATAATCCAGAGCCCTTGCCCGGTGGGCTGGAGGTTCGACCCCGCGAAGACCATCGAGATAGCCCGCAGCAGCGTCCAGAGCGGCATCTGGCCTCTATACGAGATCATGGACGGCAAGAAGTTCAAGCTGAACTACAAGCCCAAAGAGCTGAAGCCCGTGACTGAGTACCTCAGCCCACAGGCGAGGTTCCGCCACATGACCGAGGACGAGATCGCTGACATCCAGGAGACCGCCACCGCCAGTTGGGAGAACCTCCTCAAGGCTGACGAGATGGGCAGACTGATCATCTAAGCCCCCCTTTTTCTATATTATATAATCAAGTTTATACAATAGCCCCCTTATTCGATGGGGTAATGGCGTCAGTCATCTCAGCGACTTCGGAGGATGCGTGATTGACAGGAGTCGGGGTGTTCAGACACAGGAGGATAATCGTCGGAGGGTTCCTGGCCTTAGCCACCCTGAACCTCATGAACAGCGCGTACAGCAACGTCCTCGAGACCATAAAGGCCGAGATGGGGCTCAGCTACACCCAGTCCGGGGCGCTCATGTCGGCCTACTTCGTGGGGTACATGCTGGGCCAGATACCTTGGGGCATGCTAGCCGACAGAAGGGGAAGCAGGCCCACGATAACCTTCAGCGTCCTCGGGGTCTCCGCATCCACCATGCTGTTCGGGCTGAGCAACACCGCGGCGTTCGCCATGGCCTCACGGTTCCTCTCCGGACTCCTGGGCGCAGGGATATTCGTGCCCAGCGTCCGGCTCGTCTCGGCGTGGTTCAACTCCGAGGAACGAGGAACGGCTCTGGGGGTGCTGAACATCGGAGGCAGCGTGGGGCTCGTCGCCGCATCGTGGGCGGTGCCGCTGATAAGCCTGGAAGCCGGGTGGAGACTAACCATCAGGTCCGCCGGAGCCATAGGCGTCGCGGCGGGATTAGCTGTCTGGATCCTCCTAAGGGATAGGGAAGACCCCAACAACAGAGGGCTAAACCTCTCAAGCCTCCCCTTCAGGGACAGGGACTTCTGGCTCCTGGCCTTCACCCAGTTCATCAGGCTCGGGAGTTACTACACCTACATCGCGTGGCTGCCCCTGGTCCTCAAGGAGGAGTACGGCCTAAGCGTCTTGGCGACGAGCGGCGCCTTCTCCCTGTTCAACCTGGCTGGCATGCTGTCGAACCCGTTGGGCGGCGTGGTCTCCGACAGGGTAGGTAAGAGGAGCGTCCTCATGGCCAGCTTCGCTTTTCTGGGCTTGGATGTGCTGTTCTTCGCGGGGCGGTTGAATGGGATGTGGGTTTACCTCGCGGTCCTCGTCTTGGGGTGGTTTATCAACTTCGTAAGGAGCCCATCCTTCACAATAATACCCGACATGTTCGGCACCGAGGCTGCTGGCAGCATCTCGGGTGTACACAACACCTTCGCGTCCCTCGGAGCGCTGGTCCTACCATACACCCTGGGCTTCATAAGGGACTACACCCTGAGTTATCGCCTCGGCTGGCTCTCAGTCTCATTGTTCATGTTCCTCGGCGTCGGCCTCTTCAGCCTGGTGAGGGCAACAGAGAGTGTGGATTCTGGTAACTCTTAATAAAACCGGTTCCTAATTCAGTCTCATTAGGGTGTAAGCACATGTCATACTGTCCAAACTGCGGCGAAGAGATCAGCGAGGACGACGAGTACTGTTCCAAATGCAGGTACTCACTGAAAGGGAGGCCGGTAAGGCTCGTCCGTAGGCGCAATGAGAAGGATGAGAAGGGCGAGAAGCGCGAGGAGGAAGACGGGAAGGCCGCCATCATGGGCGGGCTGGTGGTGATCTGGCTCGGGCTGAGCTTCCTCCTCCAGAACGCAGGCATACTCGGGTGGGCCGACTTCGGAGGCGTCTTCCTGCTTGGGCTGGGGCTGATCATAGTATTCAGGGGCATGTGGGCCTACAGCCAGTCGGGTGTCTTCGAACACGGCTTCGGGTACGTCGTGGGAGGCGGCTTCGTCGCCCTCATAGGCGCCGGCGTAGCCTTCGACCTGGATGAATGGTGGCCTGTCCTCTTGATCGCCTTGGGCCTCATCGTCGTCGTGAGAGCCCTTATGACGAGATCCGAGACCCCGTTACCCTAGAGCCCAGCCGAAGGCGGCCCTGTAGAACCTGTGCTCCAACACAGTCACCGGCCGGTCCCTGCCGAACACCCTGAAATAGTTTTTACCCATCGCCTCGACGAGGTCCCCTATCTCGTATCTCGGGAACAACGGCGTCGAGACTATGAGGCGGCCCCACTCGCCGCGCCTAAGCTCGTGGAGCATCTTAACGCCGTGCCTGGTTTTCACCTCGAAGTAGTAGAGATCGTAGTTGGGCGCCCAGTATGGGAGGGCGTCCATCTGCTGGCCGAAAGCCCCCTCTGTGGCGGTGTACATCTCCACGACGGGGCAGTCGCCGTACAGCCTCCTCAGCCAAGGAGCGTACCTGGTGTGGATCTTCGCGACGCTGGTGCTGAAGATCACCCTCAGTCCCCAGAGGTCCCGGGGGAGGACGCGGTGCCGCTTCTCAAGGTAGCGAGCGAACCCCGTCTGGACGGGTGCTACGCCCATAGCCGTCACGATGTCCGTGTCCTTGGCTTGCTGGTAGATGTATTCGTACCGTCTCTCCCAGCCCTCCATGGTGAGGTCCGAGTCTAGGGCGTCGATCTCTTCCTGCCGGGGGACAAGTCTCAGCCCCGCCATCATTGGGTTAAGCTTGGCGTAGGTGCCTGAGCTGAAGCCATAGACCGTCTCCTCGCCGTCCACGGTAAACGTCCTTACGTTGCTGGGGAACTGGAGGTTCAGCACGCCGCCGGTGAGAGTCTCCAGCCCTCCCTCATTGTGTGGTTCAGCACCGCCCTTGAGCCGCCCCTCACCAGGTGGTCGAGGTGACGGGGCGTCACCGGGATTATCTTGCTGTCTCCCGTGGTTCCCCGCGTCATGACCCAGGTGATGGGCTTCTCAGCTAGCAGCGTGTCATAATCTCCGTTCATCACACGTTCAATCCAAGGCTCCAATTCGCTGTACTTAGCGACAGGAAGTCCCCCCGGCCTCTGGCCGTACTCGGTCCTCTCGTAGTCGTTAAGCAGCGACCCGTACAGCGTCTCCTGGGCGCCGGCGGGGTCCTCTAGGCTCCTCCGCCAGTCGTCTAGGTTCCTTTTCACACGCCGGAGGGTCTGCTCAAGCATCGTTAACCCATACGTCCGCGGCTCTTATCCGGTTTATGATTCAGCTTAATTACCTCCAACGTTTCTACAAGATACATGAAACGACAGTTCGTTCTAACGGTAGCAGAGTCCAAGAGGCTGATAGCCAAGGCAGTCGCGGCTCTACCCGAGGTCCAGAGGGCCATGAAGCTGGGCACAGTCGTGGTCGCCACAGGCACCACCAACGCCTACGTCTTGGAGGAGCTCTGGGGCAGGAGGATCGATAAACGCTGCTACAGGAGCGGCATAACGACCCCGGACGAGCCCGAGAGGAGCCCCGAGCCCCAGGGCGAGAAGATACCCGACGTGGTATTCGTCAAAG
>CAZQOX010000086.1:0-5642 GCA_964594895.1 uncultured Candidatus Bathyarchaeia archaeon | reverse complement strand
TCTGAGGCAGCCTCCACGTCACCATCCAGAACCTGACCTCCCTGTACGTGTAGATTGGCACCCGGGCCTCCACCGTCGTCAACGGGATGTTGATGTAGCTCCCGACTAGGCTCAGGAACAGCACAGCCCCGTACGCCTCGGGCGGCACCCCTATGGCTTCAACCAAGAGGTTCCTGAAGAACGCCGTGAAGACGGAGCCCATGAGGACGAAGAGTAGGAACAGAACCCCCAGGTACAGGAAACTGAAAGGCCTGAAAACGAACCTCCGGGGCCCAGAAGCCATTTACACACTCTCCGAGTCGATAGACTATAGGCCAACCCGGAATAAGGTTTCGGTGTTCCGGGTAGCGATCCCGGCTACCTCCCCGGGCTCCATTCCCTTCAAACCCGCCAGCGCATGGACGGTGAGCCAGACATCCGCCGGCTCAGACCTCCTCCCCAGCCTCCTGAGGTGCACGGGCGAGTCCGTCTCGACGAGTATGCGCTCCATTGGCGCCTCCGCGAGAACCGCCCTGTGCCCCTTGCTGTACTCCGCAGCCGGCGTCGCGGAGACGTAGAACCCCGAGTCAAGTATCTCCCTCAGAGTCTCAAGCGGCCCGTCGTACCAGTGGAACACGGCACCGGATACGTCGTGCCTCCTGAGGAGGTCCAGGGAGTCCTTGTACGCGGAGCGGCTGTGAACGGCTACCGGCAGCCCCTCCTCGGCGGCTACCTCCAGGAGCCCGGAGTATAGGGCGCGCATCTTCTCCCTGACCTCCGCCTCCCTGGCGAAGGGGTACGCGTAGTCGAGACCCACCTCGCCTATGAGCGTCGCCCTGTCCGCGTATTCCCTGACGAACCTCAGCGCCTCGCCGTGGTCCACCTTGAGCGCCTCCGAGGGGTGCACGCCTATGCCGGGGTACACGTAGCCTCGATGCCTCCCGGCTAGCTCCAGCGCGTACGCGGACGACTCGGCGTCGCCTCCGACGGCCACCACGGCGTCGACACCCGCCTCCCTGGCGCGGCCTAACACCGCCTCGGCGTCCCCGAGGCCCTCCATGTGGACGTGGGAGTCGATGACGCGCCTCAAAACAATCACCCCATGGGGGTCAGCTGATCTTCTCTACCCGGATATCCAGTTCGGCCCAGTTCCTGCTCCTGCCCCTGTACGTTATCCTGTAGGTCTCGTCAAGCTCGAACTCGTACGTCCCCCTCAGCTTGAGCTTCCCGTTGCCGTAGCTGAACACCAGCGTGCTGTCCTCGGTGTGGTAGACCGCGAATATCTTCGCCTCCCACACCCGCTCAGGGGGGTTGAAGTAGTTCACAGCCGTCACCACGAACACGACGCCCACAAGGAACAGCGCGGCCAGAAGCGCCGCTCGCTCCCTGCTGTCCATCTCGCCGAGCCTCATATCAACACAATTGCCGCCGCTCCGCTAAATAAAGTTCCCTATGACGCTAGATGATCGGGGCCAACATGAACGCGGCGACGCAGGCCGCCGCCTCTAAGCCCACCAGGATGAGTGTTACCTGAGGCTCAGTGTAATTGCCCATCCGCATCACAACGTGGGTGAGGCCCCGCACCTTCATGCTCCGCGGCTTAACGGTGCCGTCCGGCTGGAGCACCCCGTAGCTCTCGGCAGCGAACCCGGACAACGCCTTCAGCACCGCCTCAGCCGCGTAGGGCATGAAGCACAGCATTGCGAACTTCTCCATGTTACCTATCACCGCGACGCACGCGCAGACGGCTCCTATCGTGTAGTTGAGGTCCCCCGGGAAGACCTTCGCCGGGTACCAGTTGTACCTGAGGAAAGCGAGGAGAGCCGCCGCGAAGCACAGCGCCAGCATCGCCGCGTTGTACCGGCCGTGCATGTAGGCGTAGGCGCCGAGGCTCAGGAGGAGCACGAAACCCATCCCCGCCTCCAACCCGTTGAACCCGGCGAGGAAGTTGGTGGCGTTGCTGCAGCACAGCACCGCCAACGGCACAAGCACGAGCGGGTAAGCCAGCCCCAGCTCCACGCGGCCTATGAACGGCAGCGTCATGTGTCTCACGCCCGCGTTCACTGCCGCCAGAGGCACAGCCGCGGGGAGCGGGATGAAGAAGTAGAGCCACCTGGGTAACCCAATCTTCTTGTACTGCTCGAAGAAGCCCTCCCCCTCACGCCTCTTGATCAGCGCCGTCAACGTGTCGAATATCCCTATGAGGGTGATGATGAGTATGGTGTTGAGGCTGGCGAGGATGTATATTATGCCCGAGAGCCGGGGAGGCACGAATATCTCCACGCCGATGAAGAAGAACACACCCATCAGGAACCCCATGACGACGCCGGGGCCCCCCATTTCCGCCACCACCGTCTCCTCCGCCTTCATGATGTCCTTGCCTACGATACCCGCCGCGTGCATGTACCTGTTGAAGTAGGGGATCATCAGGTAGGTGACTACGAAGCTGAAGGAGACCGCGCCTAGGATGCTGAAGGGGACGCTGCTCAAACCGTTACCCAAACCCATATTGCCTAGCTATTTTATCATACTTACCCTGAAACAGCCTCCGCCGACGGAGAAAACCATCTTGAAAGCCCTGATAGTCGACGCCCTCGCCTCAGGCAAGGGGACGCGTAAGGCCACCAGAGACGTCATAGGGGCTGGTCCGCGCACCGTCGCAGGGGTGCTGGAGGCGCACGGCCACGAGGCCAGGATAGCGCCGGTGGAGCTCTATCTAGGCGGGAGACGCGGCGAAGCAGAGTACGACGCCCTCCTGGTGAGCGGGATGACCAGCGACCTTCAGGCAATCCAGCGGACCGTGAGGAGGTGGAGACGAAGCAACGACGGCCCCGTCCTCCTCGGGGGCCCCGCCGCCGGCGAGCCTGAGAGAGCCCTCTCCAAGACCGGCGCAGACCTAGCCATCGTCGGGGAGGGCGAGGAGACCCTCTCCGAGCTCCTCTCCATAGGCTTGGACCGAAGAGGCTTTGATGAGGCCAGAGGAGTCGCCTACCGTGGGCGAGAAGGAATCATCGTCAACCCTCTCCGACCCGTCCAGGGCAGGGACGTCTTCGAGCGTTACAGGCCGTCTACGCGGCGAATCATGGACTATCCTCTCCACTACGCGGCGAGGGTCTACGTGGAGGCGGTCCGGGGGTGCAGCAACTACCACAGGGCGAGGCTCGGCCCCCTGGGCGAGGCATGCACCTACTGTGAGCGTTGCACGAGCGCAGGCCTGGAGGAGAGGTACGACTGCCCCGTGGGGATACCGCCAGGCTGCGGCTACTGCTCCGTGCCCAGCCTCTACGGCCCCCCCAGGTCGAGGCCCGTGAAGACCGTGCTTGACGAGGCGAGACAGCTCCTGAAGCTAGGCGTCAGACGGATCGTCCTCAGCGCCCCGGGGCTGCTCGACTATGGGAGAGACCTCCTCGTCGAACCCGAGCCCCTGACAGACCCGAGAAGCCCTGAGCCCAACTACGAGGCCTTGGAGGGGCTGCTGGCCGGCCTCAGCGCGTTGACCCGGGTCGCCGAAGGCGAGGCTTCCATGATGGCTGAGAACATCAAGGCCTCGCTGGTGACCGAGAGGGCGGCGGGCCTCCTCGGCGCCTACCTCCGGGGCACGCCCATAAACCTCGGGTTCGAGACTGGCGGCGAAGCTCACAGCGCGGCGCTTGGGAGGCCGGACACGCCCTCCGAGACCTTGACGGCTCTCAGGCGGCTTAAAAAGGCGGGACTGAAGCCCTACGTGTACTTCATCCACGGGCTCCCGGGCCAGAGCGTGGAGAACGTCTCGGAGACCGTCCAGGCCATACATGAGGCGGTGAGGCTCGGCGCAGAGAGGGTGATACTGTACAGGTTCACGTCCCTCCCGATGTCCGCCTTCGCTGGCTGCCCCTCGGGCCCGCCCGCCGCGAGGGACCCGCTGAGCAGGAGGATCTGGGAGGCCGCCCGGGAGGCGAACAGGGGCAGAAAGGAGGCCATGGTGGGGCAGAGGATCAGGGTCGTGGTGGCGGAGCCGTACGACAGGGACCGCAGGTACATGGTGGCGTACCCTCTCAGACACGGCCCCGTTGTGCTGCTGGAGGGCGCGGAGGGCCGAGAGGGGGCGATTCTGGACGTCACCGTGGCCGACGTGGCGTCGGATCGGATGGTCAGGGCCCGCTGACATTCGCTATGTTTTAAAGAGAGGGTCTAGAGTTATGTTAGGGTCGAGGAATAATGGCAGACGCTTCCAGCTCAGATAAATTGAACCAGGAGGGGCCGGTGTACGAGTGCGTGCGCTGCGGGCGGCGGGTCCCCCACAGCGACCTACAGAGGTACATCAGCTTCAGGTGCCCAATCTGCGGGTACAGGATTTTCCGCAAGGTGAGGGCCCAGGTCGTCAAGAGGGTGAAGGCGAGGTAGCGATGGCGAGCCTGGAGAAAGCGAAGACCTTGGAGGAGAAGAGGGCCGCCCTCATCATAAAGTATAGGAAGTTGAACGTCGACAGCGTCGAGAAGGACGAGGATAAGCTTGTCTACCGCTTGAGCAGGGGCGACGAGAAGTACATAATGCACGTGCTACTGGGGAAGGCTACCATAGGCATCGCCTACATACGTGAACTCAGGGACAAGGTGAACGAGGAGGAGGTCACCGGCGGCCTCATCGTCGGCGACGGCAAGTACACGTACTCTGCGAGGAGCTCCGCCCCCGAGATGAACATAGAGCTCATACCTCCGACGCTGCCCATCTTCGACATCTTCGAGCACGATCTTGTGCCCCTCCACGAGGTGGTGTCGCAGGAGGAGAGGAAGGAGCTGTCTGAGAAGTACCACGCGGAGCCCTTCCAGTTCCCGTGGATAAAGAGCGTGGACCCCATCTCCATCATCCTGGGGGCAAAACCCGGTGACATCGTACGGATCACGCAGAAGAGCGAGACCGCCGGGAAGTACGAAACCTACAGGTACGTCGTCTAGTCCACTTCCCCCTCCCTGAGTTCGCTCAGGATGACCATGGCTTCACCGAGGGGCATATCCAGCCTGTGACTGATCTCCTCGGCGGATACGTCAGGGGCCTCGGGCAGAATCTCGTCCCTCACGTACGCCTTGTGGGCCCTGTAAAGGGGAAGCCTCTGCGCCGTCTCCACCAGTATGAGCCACACGGGGTTCTTTTTGGCGTCCTCCAGGGCCGTCACCCTTGCCTGATCTTGTCGTACATCTTGTCGAAGGTCCATCGGAGGCTGCTGTTTATCTCCCTGAGACGCCTCTCCCCGCCGTAGTTCCTGACGCGCAGCTCCCTGAGCACGCCGTCCTCCTCCTTGACCTCGTACTCCAGGATCTCGCTCGGGTCTAACTCACCGTCGGCGGCACGCTCCTTGTCGGTGGAACTCATGTTGGCCAGCACCCTCTCAACGAGGAAGCTCTGGAAGGGTGGTATGTCTGCCTTGAACTCGTATTCGGACTGGGGCTCGAAGAGCAGGTCCTTCCCCTCGACGTTCATCCTGCCGAGGACGGCGCCGTCCTTGCTGGTGACGGACATGCCTTGCTCGAAGCTCTCAGGCTGCGGCGTCTCCGCCTGCGGGGTAGGCTGCGGTGTCTCCGTGCGCTGCTTAGGCTGCGGGGCGGCCTTGGAGGCGGTGGGCGTCCTGAACCCCTCCGCCACGATCATGTTGTCTATCGCGGCCATGGCCGCCTTGAGGTCCGCCG
>CAZQOX010000085.1:0-5663 GCA_964594895.1 uncultured Candidatus Bathyarchaeia archaeon | reverse complement strand
ACTCATCTTAAGCTCCGAGGGATACGACGTAAAGCCTAACGTGGTGATAAGAGGCCACTGTGTTAAACACGAGATAGACGGGGTGCTAGAGAAAGACGGCGAGAGGACATACTTGGAGACGAAGCACCATAGAAGGCGTCACAGCTACACACATTTCAACGTCTCTCTCTCAGCGAAAGCTAAGTTTGATGACATAGAGAGGGGGTTCGAGGAGGGGTTAAACGACTACGACTTTTCCCGGGTGCTCATAGTGTGCAACACCAGGATGACGGAGCACGCCAGACGATACTCGGAGTGCGTCGGCATAGACCACATCGGGTGGAAAACCCCGCCGGGTAGAGGGATCGACAGCATGATCACCGAGGTCGGAGTCTACCCGGTCACGATACTGAGAAGCGTCGAAAGGCGGGAGAGGGACGCCCTTTCCAGAATAGAGATAGTCACCCTCCAACAACTCCTAGAGTACGAGGGGGAGCGCCCGTTGCCTGTCGTCAAGTTCGAAGTCCTGAAAGACGAAGCGAAGAAGGTGCTCAGTCTTTAACGAGCCGTAAGGCTTAACCATGCGCGGTGGGGCTCGTCGAGGGAATAAAAAATAAGCCACATAATTTCCCGCTTAATATAGCCCTTTTTTACTGTTGGATGTGAAAATATTGAGGTTTTCTCCTTCTATAATGTTTATTGAGGGTAGCGTTACAAAGTTCGGTCGTTTTCTTCTATTTTCTTTCGACACGGAGTATCAACCCCCTATCCTTGGTATTTATTTAGCTCTCTACCTCGAGCTAGACATCAGTTAACCAATTACGACCGTTAACAATAGAACCTATATCTACTTGACTGTGACGGACGTTTAATGGTTCACGGCGGGCGGAGGATGCCTGGATGACCTCAACCTACTCCACCGCAGAGGAAGACCCTGCCACCGCGCAACCTGAGGAGGCCCAGCGCAAAACCAATAAAAAACAGATAAAAATAACTAAACAGGCTCCCCGGAAAAACGCTTATAATAAGTAACCAATTATAAGGAAAACGCCGATTCGCGGACCCCGCTAGACCCTGTACTCCCTGCCCACCTCGGGCAGCGTCACCGAGCCGTAGTACCTCCTGAACAGCCCGGGCTCCTCGCAGTGAACAGGGTACACCGTCCCAGGCCCAACGTAGTTGACCGCCTCCCCCAGCTCCTTCGGGCTCATATGCCCCGAGGCGTGAAGCTGATGATACTCCAGCCCGAAGTGGCCCAGCCAGTTCAACAACACGTCGTGCTCGATATCCTCCTCGCTGAACGGCTCGCTCATGCTGTAGATGTAGTGGCTCCCAGGCTCAGGCCTGAGATCGATGAGCTCCGTGAAGTTGCTGAAACCCAGGTTCACAAGGTAGTCGGTGGGCCTCTCCCTGAGCTCGTCCACCGTGACCATCCTGTCCATGTAGCCGCGCTCCCAGACGTAGTAGTCCCTCTCGCTGTACGTGCCGCTCCGCTTCCGCCGGTAATACACCCTCAGCAGGTCGTCCGTATGCGGGTCCGGGAGGTCCAGGTGCTCGTCCTCGATGAGCCTGTCCAGCAGGTACGCCGTCTTGGGGTGGACCACCATGACCCTGCCGCTGCTCTCGGCGGCGCGGTGGAACGTGCGCAGCCTGTCCATGTCCCTGCCCGGCTGCGTGTAGATCACCGACTTGCCGTCCCTATCCGCCTCGGCGCAGACCTTCTTGACGCCTCGCTCCACCTGGGCCTCCGACAGGTTCCTCCTCTTCCCTTTCCGCGCCATCCTTGTGCCCTCGCACACCATGACCGTGGGCTCCGCGTACTGGGCCGACTCCAGGAACTCCTGCGTCATGTCCGCCCTGGGCCCGTGGACACGCATGTCCCCGGTGTAGACGAGGGCGCCCTCGCTGTGGCGGATGACGTACCCGTAGGCGGCGGGGATGCTGTGGTCGACGTGGATGGGCTCCACCTCGACGCCGTCGATCCTGACCACGTCGCCCGTCCTGAAGCCCCTGTAGTCGTGTTCCCCGTAGTTGCTCCACGTGCTGGTCCGCTCCAAGGCCTCCATGAACAGCCTTGTCCCCTTCCCGGTGTACACGGGGATACACGGGTCGATGAACCTGATGTGGCTGACGTGGTCGCTGTGGGCGTGGGTGATGAAAACCCCCCGGTACTCGGCCTCACAGTAGCCGACGGGGGTGCCTTCAAGCATGTCCTCCCTGTACAGCCCCTCCAGCTCGGGAAGCAACCCGAACTCGAAGTAGTCCCTGAGGCAGCTCCGGGGCTGAAGCCAGTTCACGTAGTAGTCCTCGCCCATCGTGAAGCTCTGCCCGAAGTCGAACCATATCCTGGTGTCTCCGTCCGCCAGCAGTATCTTGTTGCCGCCTATCTCGTTGACGCCGCCGTAGAACGTCAGGGACACCATACCACCCGTGAATGTATCCGGCGCGTATATGAAGACTGGGGAATGGGTTTATCCGGCCCCATGGGTAAACGTGGGTGATGACCCCACCAAGGACCGTCGCCGTCGTAGGCTTCAAAGACTCAGGGAAGACACGGGTCGTGGAGGCGCTCGTCGCCGAGCTCACACGGAGAGGACGCCGCGTCGGCACCCTGAAGCACACCGCCGAGGACATGGGCTTCGACACACCAGGCAAGGACACCGCCCGACACAGGGAGGCCGGGGCCAAGGCCGCCGCCATACTCCACCAGAACGCCGCCGCCATGTTCATAGACGGCCACGTCAAAGTCGGGGACGCCGTGAAGGCCCTCGGGACCCTCGACGTCCTCGTGGTCGAGGGCTTCAAGACGCTGGACACCCACGCAAGGATACTGGTCCCGCGTGAGGACGAAGACATACCCGAGCTCAGGAACGGGCTGGAGATCGCCGCCGTCAAGGTACCCGACTCCAGGTTCACCGGGGACACCGATCTTCCCGTCGTGGACCTCGCGGACGCCGAGACCCTCGCAGACATCGTCGAGGAGAAGGCCTACCCCATGCTCCCGGGCGTGAACTGCCACGGATGCGGATACGAAGACTGCCGGAGCCTAGGCCAGGCCATACTCGGCGGCGAGGCCGACGCCAGACAGTGCGTCAGGAACAGCGTCGAGTTCACCCTCCGCGTCGACGACGAGCCCGTGCCCCTAGGCGGCTTCGTCCAGCGGGCGTTCAAAGGCATGCTCCTGGGGTTCCTGAGGAGCCTAAAAGGCGTAGGCAGCCCCCAGAGAGTAGAGGTAGCGTTCGAGGTCGACGACGATGAGTGAAGCCCTCCACATCTGCATAGACAGCAACGAGGCGTCCAGCCGCCGCGACATAGTCAACTACATGATGTGGAACGGCGTCGAGGTCGACGTCAGGAAGCTGGACGTCTGCGACTACGTCGTCAGCGACCGCGTCGGCGTCGAACGCAAAGACGTCAGCGACTTCCTAGGCAGCATGAAGGACGGCCGCCTCTTCAACCAGGCACGCGACATGGCCCAGGTATACGAGCGGCCCATCGTCATCCTGGAGGGGCAGCTCGGCCGCGCCTTCAAACGCAGCGCCATGCGGCCCTCCAGCGTCTACGGCGCCCTCAGCAGCCTGGCCCTCGACTACGGCGTCAACATCATACCCACGGACAGCCCCGAGTCCACCGCGGTGCTCCTCCACAGGCTCGCCTACAGGGAGCAGGCCAAAGAGGAACGCACCATACAGCTCCGCAGCGTGAACAGGAGCCTCCCCCTCCACGACCAGCAGGTGTTCCTACTCTCGGGGCTCCCCCAGATAGGCACCACCCTCGCCCAGGAGCTGCTCTCCGCCTACGACACCCCATATCGGGTGATAGAGGAGTTCGCCAACGCCGAGGTGCGGGTCAGCAAGAGCGGGAAGACCAAGAGGCTCCTGGGCCCCCTTGCGGACGTCAAGGGCGTTGGCCCCGTCATAGTGGAGAACGCCCAGCGGCTGCTCCACGAGTCGTACATCGCGCTCTGCGGAACCGAGAAAACAGAATAGAAAAAACATCTATGAACAGCCATGTTGGTAGGGGTAAGATCCGCTCTAAGTACCTCTTAAGCTTCCACCGCCGCGCTCACCCTCCAAGTCTCTCAGCCTCATGGTACTCCTCTACTCTTTAGTAAGAGTTAAGAACCGATCTCATCGATTAGTATTCGTTCGGAATGGTTGAATCAATCCGTGTTCGTAACTTCAAATCGATCAAAGATATATCACTCGAATGCGGTAAGATCAACGTTTTCATAGGTGAGCCGAACACAGGGAAATCAAACATCTTGGAAGTGCTGGGATTCTTATCTAGTCTAAAACACGGCTCGCTTGGGAAATTCGTGCGCTTAAATAAAGTGACTGAACTGTTCAACGACTTCAACATATACGAAGACATAGAGATTAGTTATGATGAACTTAAACTGACGGCTTCGATGAACGATAGATTAATTGTGAACCTGATCGAGGAAGGAGAAAAAAATCAGGTAGCCAGTCTTGACATCGATGCAGGAAGTTATGTATTAAACAGACCTGAGTTATTCGAGAGAATCCGTTTCTACAAGTTCAAGATACCCGACAAATACGAGATAAATAAGGTCGAGTACCTCACCCCGCCCTTCGGCAGCAACCTGCCTTCAATCATCCAAACCCGTCAAGAGATAAAGGAGTTCGTCGCGGACCTCTTCGGGAACTTCAACTACAAGATGAGCATAGACAAACTGGGCAGCGAGATCGCGTTGGTCGCCGACACACCCAGCATCTTGACCCTGATCCCCTACAACCTCGTATCAGACACTCTGCAGAGGATGGTGTTCTACGTTTGTGTCCTCCTCTCAAACAGGGATGCAGTCATCGTCCTGAACGAGCCCGAGACCAACGTCTTCCCGTACTACACGAAGACCCTCGCCGAGATGATAGCCTTAGACGACCACGGCAACCAGTACTTCGTTTCGACCCACAACCCCTACTTCCTGTTGTCAATCATCGAGAAGGTGAGAAAAGAAGACCTAAGGGTGTTCATCACATACGTCGAGGACAACGTAACACGAGTCAAGGCTCTGGGAGAAGAAGATATAGAGGACGTCTTGGAGCATGGCGTTGACCTGTTCTTCAACTTATCGAGATATATAGAAGATCAGTAGCGTGCCTTGGATGAAAGTCTGCGTGGAATGCAGCGCCGATGAACTTTTCATCAGTAGGCTCACCGGATACGGGAGGCGTGAAATAACCCACTCCGGGAACAAGCCGAAGGTGGTTAGCGATCTGATGAGATATTATACAGATTCTATCGGCTTGGTAGACGAGGACCCTGGCAGCACCGATCCTCCCCGGATGAGACAATTTAACCAAGTCGGCGAGTATGGTTACGAGAGTTACAGGGTGCTTTATGAACCGAATAGAGGCAACCACCTCTTCGTGCTAAACCCGAGACTCGAAGGCTGGGTATTGCGGGCATGCCGGCTAGCTAATATGGATGTTTCAAGATACGGCTTACCCAATAGCGAGACTCGTCTACACCGCCTCGTCAATATACGAACGGAGAGATTTGGAAATATTCTGGACGATCTAATGGAAACACATTTGTTAAAACATATACGTGATCGGATGCTGAACCCGGGAATCCTGACTTAGAAACTCTTTAATCTGGTAGCTCTCGCCTATTTGTGTACGGGCCCGTAGCAGAGTGGATAATGCACCGGCCTCCGG
>CAZQOX010000084.1:0-5680 GCA_964594895.1 uncultured Candidatus Bathyarchaeia archaeon | reverse complement strand
CCTACATAACCGCGTTGAACCAGGTCGTCATCGACCCGGACGACCCGCTCAGGGCAGGCTTCCTCTTCTAAGCCTCTTCTTTTTTCGTGATCAGCATCTCAGGCGCGTGGACTTTCAGGAGTTCCGCCACCTTCTTGAACTCTCCGAGCGTCTTGTTGCCCTTCTTCGTTATATCGAAGGTGTCCGTCTTCTGGCCTCTCTCGTTGTAGCCCTGGGACAGGAAGCCCTGCTGGACCAGCTGCCCGACTATGTCTCTGGCCTTCTTCTTGTTGACGTAGATGGTCTCCATGATCTCCACGAGGCTGGTGTTTCCGTCGTTAATCGTCCCCAGTATCTGCATCGACGTCTGATACTTGGAGTGTCTCATGGACATGTGTAATGGTTTAAATAAAAACCAATTAAAGGATTGTCAACCAGTGTTATTTAATAACGATATATATCAATGAAACAATTTCTGGATCAAAAGAGGCGAGATGCACCCCATCAAGCCTATTAAATATTAGCGTCGATGCCTTTCAATGGAGTGTGACTCACATTGTCTAAGGAACAGATATTGTTGAACGCTGGAGACCCCGACGTAGAGGCCCCCCAGTACGCGATCAACGAGGCTCTTCTCGGCATCATCGAGGGTGGGATGAACACCCACTACCCCCACTACTCTGGCTACCCAGAGAAGTTCAAGGAGGCAGTCGTGGACTACTACAAAAGGTTCACCGGCACCGAGTACGAGCCAGAGCACGTGATACCCGCCGCCGGCAGCAGCGCAGCCCTCTACGTGGCCCTCGCCACAGTCCTCAAGGAGGGCGACGAGGTCCTCATGTTCACGCCCTACTACGTGGGCCACAAGAACATCTTCGACGGCATGGGCGTCAAGATGAACACCGTGCCCCTGCTCGAGGAGAAGAACTACCACCCCGACCAGAGCGTCATCGCAGACTATGTGACACCCAAGACGAAGGCGATCCTGCTCTGCAACCCCGCCAACCCGACGGGAACGGTGTTCAACGAGGAGGAGTGCAAGGTCATGGGCGACCTGGCCGTGGACCACGACATGGCCATCTTCGCCGACGAGATCTACCTCCACTTCGTATACGACGACAACAAGTTCGTGAGCATCGCCGGGCTCAGCGACGAGTACAAGGAACGCACCCTAGGCATAATGAGCTTCAGCAAGACCTTCAGCATGACAGGGTGGAGGCTAGGCTACAACCTAGTCCCGGACAAGTACCTGGAGAAGGCGAACCAGATCAGAGGCATGACGGCCCCCCGCCCCGCGACCTTCGTGTTCAGGGCAGGCATCTCGTGTCTCCGAGGCGACTTCAAGTACGTAGACGAGCGTCGCGCCGAGTACATGAAGAGGCGCAACTACTTCGTCAAGGCAGTGGATCAACTAGGCTGGCCGTGCCACCTGTTCGAAGGAGCGTTCTACGCTTGGTTTGATGTGCGTAGCACCGGCATGGGCAGCGGCGAGTTCTTGGAGAAGCTCAACGAGAGCCAGAACGTCCGACTGAGCCCGGGCAACCGCTTCGGAGCAGACGGGTTCATAAGGGTGCCCCTTGTGAAACCTGTCCCGGCTCTGAAAGAGGTGGTGAAGCGGCTCAAGGCCTTCAAGGCGAGCCTCTGACCTCCACCTTTTATTTCCCCTTCCTATATTCTGTTTTAAGCAAATGTTGCGTAAGAGAAAGTCGTTGAAGAGGAAGATGGCGAAGAAACTCGTCGAGGAGCTCTCATCTGTTTTCGGCGAGATCATCGCCGAGAGGGTCGAGTCCGCCGAGCTGGAGGGTGTCACCGTATACCTGCTGGACGACGTCGTCGAGTTCGTGAGAGACGGCGACACCCTCTACCCATATCTAGGCGGCAACCACGTAGATGAGCTGCCTAACGTGATCGTGGACATGGGGGCGATACCCTACGTCTGCAACGGCGCAGACATCATGGCCCCAGGGATCACAGAGATGGAGCCGTTCGAGGTGGGCGACCTCGTCGTGATGAGAGACGTCACACACGGCAAGGCGCTGGCCATCGGGAAGGCTCTGAAGAGTTCCTCTGACATCGAGGCAAGCAGGAAGGGCAAGGTGATAGAGAACCTCCACTACGTGGGGGATGGTCTCTGGAAGGCGGCCTAGATGTATCTTATTATCTCCATCTTGGGAAGGAAATAGACGAAGGCGATTACGGCTGTGCCCAGGAAGACAAGTATGAAGAGCCACATGCTCCACTGGAAGACCTTCCACCAGACGCCGAACCTCTCGACCCCCTTACTGTAGCTTCTCTCGTAGGCGAGTAAGCCCTCTCTGATGTTGCGGGGGAGGTTCTTCAGCGACGCCAAGAGCTTCCCTAGTCTGCCCTGCTCCGCCACCGGTGTTTCATTACTTATTGCTTAAATGGGTCTTTATTTCTTTGTGTATCTTGTGCAGTAACCCTTAAATGATAATATGAAGCATTGTTCATATGAAATAATGTTCATCGGTGTGTGTCATGGTTAAGCGAGACATCGTCCACATAGACGAAGAGAAGTGCAACGGCTGCGGCCAATGCATCCCCAACTGCGCAGAAGGCGCCATCCAGATCATAGACGGCAAAGCCCGGATAGTGAACGACGCCTACTGCGACGGTCTTGGGGCCTGCCTCGGCCACTGTCCCCAAGACGCCATAACCATCATGGAACGCGAAGCCCCCGAGTTCGACGAGGAGGCGGTACACGAACACCTAGAGGCCGTGAAAACACGTGAGACGCTGGCCTGTGGCTGCCCGGCATCCCAAGTCCAGGAGCTGAAGGGCAGCCCAGCTGGGCGGGGGCGTGCCGAGGCACCCGCTCAGTCAGCTCTGCGGCACTGGCCCATCCAGTTAAACCTCGTACCCGTTAACGCGCCGTTCTTCAAGGACGCGGACCTGCTGCTGATGGCTGACTGCGCCGCGGTCGCATATCCGGCGCTCCACCAGAGGCTGCTCAACGAGAGGAGCGTTGTGATGGGGTGCCCCAAGTTCGACGACGTCAACCACTACGTCGAGAAGCTGACAGAGATGCTGAAGAATAACGACGTGAGGAGCCTAACCGTGGCCCACATGGAGGTGCCTTGCTGCAGCGCGCTGAACGTAGTCGCCAAGCGAGCCCTGGAAGCGTCTGGGAAGATGATACCGACGCAGCGCCTGATCGTCTCGGTCGAAGGAGACATCAAGAGAGCCTAGTTGTTCCATTACTTTCCATGGCGCATAAACTTTAAAGGCGATGCCCTGTGACTTAATGAGATTCGGTGAACATTGCATGGGTATGCTCGACGATATCCGCGTCCTAGACTTCAGCCACGTGTACTTCGGCCCCTACACCACCATGATAATGGGCGACATGGGCGCCGACGTCATCAAGATCGAGCCCCCGTGGGGCGAGATCGCGCGGCTCTACCCGCCCCACTTCGGCGGCGTCAGCAGCGTGTTCCACTACCTCGACCGGAACAAGAAGGGTGTGAGCCTCAACCTCAAGGACCCCAAGGCCAAGGAGATCATCTATGAGCTGGTGAAGCAGTGCGACGTCGTCGTCGAGAACTTCAAGAGAGGCACCATGGACAAGCTGGGCATAGGCTACGAGGACCTCAAGAAGATTAAGCCCGACATCATCTACGCCAGCCTCAGCGGCTTCGGCTTGGACGGCCCCTACAAGGACCGCCCCAGCTTCGCGCCAATCGCCGGTGCCTACTGCGGCTGGTACAGGCTCACAGGCGACAACGTGGACCCAGAGGGGCCCCCCATCGTCCCCGCGGCATGGCACGGCGACCTAGACCCTGGCCTATGGGCCGTCATCGGCATCCTCGGCGCCATCAGGCACAGGGACAAGACGGGGGAGGGTCAGCTCGTCGACGTGTCCCAGCTGGACTGTATGCTGGCGCAGACGGGGGTCCAGATCACTGGCTACACCCTCAGCGGCAAGCTCCCGTGGGAGCACAGCCTGGATAGGATAATGGGGCCTTCGACCTTCGGGGTGTTCCAGACCATTGATGGCTACGTCTACATAGCGGCAGACCCCAACATGCACCAGAGGCTGATGATGGCCATGGGCGTGGATGATCTGGGCACGGGCCGCGCTGTCCTAGAGAGCTGGGTCAAGGATAAGAAAGTGAGTGAAGTAGTCGACGCCCTTGTGGCTGTGAGCGTCCCCGTGGCTCCCATACTTCAGATCGATGAGGCCATCGAGGACCCCCAGGTCAAGGCGCGGGGCACCATCGTCGAGGTTGAGCACAAGACCGCCGGTAAGGTACGTATGCCAGGGTTCCCCCTCAAGATGAGCGCGACACCCGGCGAGATAAGGCTGGCGGCGCCCCTGCTGGGCGAGCACACCGCCGAGATCCTCAAGGAGATGCTGGGCTACACAGACGAGCAGATCCAGGTGCTTCGTAAGGCCGGCGTCGTAGTCACCCCTTAACCCTGTTTATGCCATTCTTTTATACGGCGAGACGTTTTTCAGAGGTGATGCCGTATGCCAGGTTTCTCCGAGCAGCGTAAAGAGATGGTGAAGCGGTACACCAGAGCCGGATATGTCGGGTCCCAAGCCATGGCGGAGGCCATGCTGCGGGTGCCCCGGGAGGAGTTCATGGATCCCCGGTACAGGGAGTACAGCTACAACGACCGGCCTTTCCCCATCCCGGGGGACGGCAGGCAGACCATCAGCGCCCCCTACATGTACCCCGTGAGCTACGAGCCCCTGGGGCTCAGGGAGGGGATGAGGCTCTTGGAGGTGGGGGCGGGCTCGGGGTACGGCGCAGCCTTGGCCAGGGAGCTCGTGGGGGAGACGGGTCTCGTCGTAGCGATAGAGATAAACGCAGTCACCTGCGAGTTCGCACGCGAGAACCTTGAGCGGGCTGGTTACGGGGACGTGAAGCTGGTTCTAGGCGACGGGTCCATGGGCTACGCCGAGGAGGCCCCCTACGACGCCATAAGCATCACCGCGGCGAGTCCAAAGGTCCCGCCGCCGCTCGTCGAGCAGCTGAGAGCCCCGGGTAAGCTCGTGGGCCCCGTGGGAGGAGACAGGTATACCGGCCAGGACATGCTGCTGCTGGAGAAGGACGCGTCGGGGCGCGTCTCTGAGCGCAGCCTCATGAAGGTGGTGTATGTGCCACTTCTCGGTGAGCACGGGTGGAGTCTGAGGTGAAAGGTGCAGTGTTTAAAAGCGCTGTGTCTACTCAAAGAGGGACTGGCATGAAGATGGGCATCGTCTCGCGCACCGACATCCCAAACGCCCTGTCGCTCACGAGGCGCATCATAGACTATCTTGGCGAGCGTGGAGTGGATGTGTGTGTCGAGACCGATACAGCGTTAGCCCTCGAGCTGGAAGACAACAACACGAATCTCTCAGATCTGGAGGGCGACTTCATGGTCACGGTCGGCGGCGACGGCACCATACTCAGGGCCGCGATGGAGATGAAAGCCTCCGAGACACCCATCCTGGGCGTGAACATGGGCCGCAGGGGCTTCCTCAGCGAGGTCACGGTCCCCGAGGCCGAGTGGGCGCTCGACAAGGTCCTGGAAGGCGACTACTTCATAGAGGAGAACATGAAGGTGAGCAGCAGATGCCTCCAGCATGAGGGGAGCTTCCCAGACGCCCTGAACGAGGTGTTGATCGCCTCGCCTCTGCCCTCCAAGATGGTTCTGCTTGGGCTGAGGGTCGACGGGGAGCACATAATAGACG
>CAZQOX010000083.1:0-5722 GCA_964594895.1 uncultured Candidatus Bathyarchaeia archaeon | reverse complement strand
GTCTTCGTCTTCGGGGCCGGGATGTTCCTCATGGCGCTCTGGGCCAGCTTCTACCACCCGACGGCCAACGGCCTCATAGCCAAGGCGTATACAGAGAACACCGGCGGCGCCATGGGCACCCACAACGCCGCAGGAAACCTGGGGCAGGTTCTCACACCGACGGTGGCCTACTATCTGGGGGTGACGTTCAACTGGCGGCTAAGCTTCGTGTTCTTCGGGGCATTGTCTGTGGTCACAGCGGCTTTTCTGGACCGCATAGAGGTGGATGAGGGGGACTCGTCCGGCGAGAGTCACTCTTACTTGGAGTTCATTAAGACGCCTGGGCTCTGGATGATACTGCTCTTCAACGTCTTAGTGGGTTTCCTCTTCAGGTCGGTGGATCTCTTCTTCCCCTCCTTCCTCAGCTTGGAGAAAGGATACACGGGTGGCCTGGCGGCGGTCGCCAACAGCGGGATACTGCTCCTCGGTGTGGCGGGTCAGCTCCTGGGGGGGATGGGCTCGGACAGGCTGGGGCAGACGAAGACGCTGCTGATGGCGTCCGCCGGGATGGCTCTCAGCCTCGTGCTGCTCATGATTCTGCCCACGGGTACGCTGGGCGTCGCCCTCTTCATCGTGCTGTACGGCGTCTCCATGTTCGGGCATCAGCCCACGGTCACCAGCTTGGTGAGCAGGCTTTCGCCGCGGCGCATGATGGGCCTAGCCTATGGATTGATGTTCTTCTCGGCGTTCGGTGTCGGCAGCCTGTCCACGACGGTGACGGGTTACCTTGCCGACAAGTATAGTCTGACGGCGGCGTTCTGGCTGAACGCAGGCGTGGGGGTTGCGATACTGGCAGTGAGCGTGCTCATATATCTCAAGATAAACGACAACGCAACGAATCGATGATTTTACTCTTACTTCCCACGATCACAACTTTTCTGTAATGTATTACCGATACATCTATTAATATCAGATATCAAGTTAATACTTAGATTACTAGTATGTCTCAGATAGTAAGCATTACCAGCAAGGGTCAAGCGACGATACCTAAGGAACTCAGGGAAAAATTCGGCATGACGGACAAGGCCATCGTCATGGAAACCACCGAGGGCATCCTGTTCAAACCATTGCCTCCCCCCAGCAGCGAAAAAGGCTCCCTAAAAACCCTCCTCAAAGACAAGACAGCGAAAGAACTGGTGCAGGAAGCAAGGATACACGAAGAAAGACGCGAAAAGAAGGGTGAATGATCTGAGCGTCGTCTTCGACACGGAGCCGCTGCTAGCCTTCTACATGGGGGAGCCGGGAGACACGAAGGTGGAGCTGCTGCTGAACCAAGTGATAGACGGTAGCGTTCAAGCCTACATCAACATAGTGAACCTCACAGAGCTATACTACATACTGCACAGGTACAGCCCCGAGGCAGCGGAGGAGAAGACTAGGAACCTGAGAGCCTACGGGATCAAGGTCGTGCCCCTCGTAGACGACACGCTATGGAAGCTGGCGGCAGAGATGAAAAGCAGCCACCCGATGAGCCTCGCGGACGCCTACGCAGCCGCGACGGCTCAAATAACGGACTCGAAGCTGATCATAGGAAGAGACCAGGAGTTCGACGGCCTATCCATCGAAACGGTGAGAGTTGGGAAGCCCTGAAAACGGCGTTCAATGATGTTTCCTCGCCTCACATTTCTGTAGGCCAGCGTAGGTGCATCTGAATTAAGGTTAGGCTGATGTCCTCGTTAGGTATGACAGCACCCCCGTTATGGTTTTAGCGTCCTGTATTTCGTTGTCCTCGATCATCTTGACGACTTCGTCGAAGTTATGACGCTCGACTGTTATGGACTCGTCTTCCTCAGGGTTCACACCAACCTGGCTCAGACCCTCGGCGACGTAGAAGTGGATGACCTCGCTACTGTACCCTGGCGCCATGTAGCAGCTGAGAAGCCTGCTCCAGCCGCTGGCGGCGTACCCCGTCTCCTCCTGAAGCTCCCTGACGGCGCAGCCGTAGGGGTCCTCGCCCGGCTCCAGTGTGCCCGCGGGTATCTCCAGCAGCTCCCTGCCGGCGGCGTACCTGTACTGGCGCACGAGCACAAACTCGTCCCCGTCTACCGGCACTATGGCCACCGCGCCGGGATGGTTCACGACGTCCCTAACGGTCTCCCTGCCATTGCTGAGCCTCACCCTGTCCGTCTTGAAGCTGAAGTTCCTGCCCATGTGCAGCGTCCTAGATTCTATGGTCTCCTCCACGGCGTAAGCCTCCCCTGTCATGGTGGATGTAGCTGTATAAATGGTTCTAGTACCTGCTGTGCCCCCGGTACCTGTCCGTGGTGTCGAAGAAGGTCTTCATGCCGCTGCGGCCCACGGCGGCCTCTATCTCACCCTGCGCCATCTCCAGTATCGCTGCCTCGTCCACGGTCTTGATATCCCTGTCCTCCATGAGGTTCTCGCCGTCCACGATGACGGTGTCCACGTCGCCACCGTTGGCGAAGTAGGTGACCCTGTCCACGGGCATGTTCAGCGGGCAAAGGTGGGGCTTCCTAATGTCCACGAGTATCCTGTCCTTCTCGATGGCGACCGAACCGTCCATCAACATGCGGCGGCCCGGGTCCATCGTGACGACTATTCCGTTCTTGATGAGTATGTCGCACATGTTTTCATTCACCTCTAGCGATGGGGTTCACCTAAAGACGTTACACTCCGTGGTGAACACCTATACCCTCCTTAATGTTTCATAATCCTTATACCGTGAACTTGAAATTACCGACGGAGGGCGGCGAACCTAGCCCCCCATAAAAACTGGGTAAAATAATGCTGCCCTCCACCCCTCTTTTCAGTTCACAGCCTTTACCATATGTTACATGTTTCTAGAATATAGGATAAGTGAAAGGAGAATCTATACTTAACAAGCTATCCCTATCCGGGGATTATGGTTCTAGTATGGCCACGGGTTCCTCGTCCATGAAGTAGACTCTTGGCATGAGGGGATTGAGGTGGTTTAGCAGGCTGTACGTCATCCACCCCGCGGTCTCCGCGGTCTTGTAGAGGCTGTTCTCGCCCTCCTCCGCGATCACTGCCACCTCGGTTCCCTTCTCGGCCTTCACGCCGGTGAGGTCCACTAGGTAGTGGTTGAGACTAACCGAGCCTAGACTCTGCTTGATCTGGCCATCCACAAGCACCTTGCCCCTGTTTGCCATCTCCCGCGGGACGCCGTCGTAGAACCCTAGATGTAGGGTGCCGATCCTCATGCGCTTCGGCGCGACGAACCGGCCCCAGTAGGTCACGGACTCGCCCGCCTCCACCCACTTGACGTACTCGACGCGGGCCTTAAGCTGGAGGGCCTGACGTAGCTCTAGGCCGCTCGCCTCGTCCTTGGGCTCGGGGTAGACGCCGTAGAGGCTTATGCCGGGGCGCACCATGTCGAGCCAGCCGTCCGGGTTGTGAAACACGGCATCGCTGCTGCTAATGCTCCTGTACTCCACTTTTACGTCCCTACTCCTGAGCTCCTCGTCGACAGCCAGGAGCCTCCTGAGAGCGACCCTGTCCTCCTCGGGCCTCTGCTGGAACGTCGAGAAAATGCCCCTCACCTCGACGCCGGGGAGCCCGTTGATCTCCTCGATGAGCGCCGCTGCCTCAGTGTATCTGACACCCACACGGTTGAGCCCCGTGTCGACCTTGACAAAGACCTGTGCCTCCCTGCCTAGTTCCTCGGCCGCCGTGCTGAGCCTCTCCGCCGCCTCCAGCGTGTACACGGTCTGGGTGATACCCTTCTCCACGACGCCGCCGTACTGTTCCCCGGTGAAGAGGACGCCCATGTTCAGCACCTCAGTCTCGAAGCCCGCCTCCTTTATCATCTCGGCCTCCCTGAGCTTCGCCACCATCACCCACTCTACGCCCTGAGTCTCCAGGTAGGCGACGACCGGGACCAGCCCATGCCCGTAGGCGTTGTTCTTTACAACTGGCATCACCTCCACCCCCACCCGCTTCCGAATGTTACGCAGGTTGAACCCAACGTTGTCCAGGTTGATCTCCAGCCACGCGGCGTAGCCCATCATCCTCCTCCAGATCTCCTCAGGGCTGGGCTGCGCCGCGAAGAACCTCTCAGACATGTATCGTTCTACACTTCACCGGCTAGAAAAAAGGTTCGAAACACCCCGAGAACCGCTTAGACGATGACCACAACGTCGTAGAAAGTGGGATCATTAACAGCTTTTCAGTGTAATGAACAGTGTCCCGTATGAGACAACATCAACGTGTTTTGTCCTAAAGGATACTGTTTTATGGGTCCCCGCCCAAGCCTCACATGACATTCAATGGCACGTAAAGCAATAATCATGGGAGCCGCGGGAAGAGACTTCCACAACTTCAACACCTTCTTCAGGGAGAACCTAGGCTACGAGGTGGTCGCCTTCACCGTAGCCCAGATATCCGAGCTCGACACGGGGGCCGGCGTCGAGAAACGCGTCTACCCCCCGGAGCTGTCAGGCCCCAGGTACCCGGACGGCATAAAGATCTACTCCGAGACCCAACTCACTAGACTCATCGAGGAGCACGGCGTCGACGACGTCTTCTTCAGCTACAGCGACGTCTCGGCGCGGTACCTCCACGACAAGGCCGCCGAGGTTCAGGCGGCGGGTGCAAGCTTCGTTCTGTTGGGGCCGAGAGACACGATGATAAAGCCGAGTAAGCCTCTCATAAGCGTCTGCGCCTCCCGCACAGGCAGCGGAAAGAGCCCCACCTCAAGGTGGCTCGTCTCCCTCCTCCGTGACAACGGGTACAGGGTGGTCGTCATACGCCACCCCATGCCCTACGGGGACCTAGTCAAGCAGAGGGTCCAGAGGTTCGAGACCTACGAGGACCTCGACCGCTACGACTGCACCATCGAGGAGCGTGAGGACTACGAGCCCCACCTAGACATGGGTGTCGTCGTGTACAGCGGCGTCGACTACGCGGACATTCTGAGGGCGGCCGAGGAGGAGGCCGACGTGATCATATGGGACGGCGGAAACAACGACTTCCCCTTCTACGAGCCTCTCCTCCAGATAGTCATCGTGGACCCCCACAGGGCGGGCCACGAGCTCAGATACTACCCCGGGGAGACCAACGTGAGGATGGCCGACATCGTGGTCGTGAGCAAGGTAAACACGGCTGACCCGTCAAACGTCCAGGAGGTAAAGGAGAACGTTCGTAAGATCAACCCAGACGCCAAGATAGTGACAGCCAACATGATCATCACCGCAGAGGACGAGGACAGCCTCAGAGGGAAGAGGGTGCTTGTCATCGAGGACGGGCCCACCCTCACACACGGCGAGATGAAGTACGGCGCAGCCACCATCAAGGCCATGGAGAAGGGAGCCGACATCGTAGACCCGAGGCCCTACACCAAGGGCACCATAAAGGATGTCTACAGGCTCTGGCCCCATCTGGGTAAGCTGCTGCCCGCCGTCGGCTACAGCCCCCACCAGATGAAGGAGCTGGAGGAGATCATAAACGCAGTTCCCTGCGACATCGTACTCATGGGGACCCCCACGGACCTCCGGCGATACCTGGAGGTAGACAAACCGGTTATCAGGGTGCGCTACGAGTTCGAGGAGATCGAGGCGGGGAGCCTCGGCATCGAGGTCTTCAAGGCCCTAGAGTAGAGTCCCTCAGCCTCTTCTAAAAGTTATATCCTCTGAAACCCATTACGTGGCGAGGAGATTCTTTTGGACGAGTACGATGTCCTGATCAAGGACGCGACCATCGTCGA
>CAZQOX010000082.1:0-5738 GCA_964594895.1 uncultured Candidatus Bathyarchaeia archaeon | reverse complement strand
GCGTAGCCCACCCCCTGGGCGTGGTTACCGGAGGAAGCCGTCACGACGCCCCTGCGTCGCTCCTCCTCCGATAGAAGAAGTATCTTGTTGGTGGCTCCCCTTATCTTGAAGCTGCCCGTGACCTGCTGGTTCTCCAGCTTGAGCAACACGTCGCCTCCGCAGACGCCGCTGAGGCCGGGGGAGTGCTCCATAGGTGTCCTCCTAGCCCACTTGGACACCCTAATCCTCGCTGCGTACACGTCGCTTAGCTTTATCATGGGTTAATCATAGCTGCCCAAGTTTTTAAAGCCGTGATCCTTGACGGCGTCGCACGCCAGTCGACGGCGCTCGTCGGCGTAGACGTAAGACGGGTCGGCCTCCAGGACGCCCCGTATCCCCGCGTGCGCCTCTGTGAACCTCCCCTCTTTCACCGATTCCGTCACCTGGTCCACCGCCTCTATGAACACCTCCCGTACGCCGTCCAGGTGCCTGTTCTGGGACAGGAGGGACTCCACGAGCTCCGTCTTCTCCGCCACGACGCTCTGGGCGAGGACGTACTGAAGGGTATACGTGGTGCCCCCGAGCATCCGCAGCTTCTCAAGGTCCACGCCCTCCAGGGTCTTGGCGAAGGCCACGTTGACGAGGTATGGTAGCGAGAGGACGACTGCCATGTAAGCGTCGTGGGCCTCGGCGTCGATGGTGATCAGGTCGGCGCCGGGGAAGAGGCTCTCGGCGAGCTCCGCCTCACGCCGCTGGTCCACCAGCGGGACCAGGGCCACCGCCTCGTTGTCCAGTCTCTCGGTCGATGGACCAAACATGGGGTGTATGCACAGAGGGACGAGTCCCTTCTTGGTGGACGCCCTGAGCGGCTCCACGACGCCCTCTTTGAGGGAGGCGATCTCCGCGAGGACGGCCCCTGATTTCATGTGGCCTGAAGCCTCATACAGGACCCCCGGCGTGGCCCGTATCGGCACGGAGACCACGACCAGGTCCGCCGTCCCCAGCTCCCGCTCTCCCTCCCCCCGTCTCAGGTCTACCCGAAGCACCGTGTACCCTAACTCGGTTAGGTGGTGGACGAGCCACCGTCCCATCTTCCCATCGGCGCCGATGACAGCTGCCTTCATCTTAGACGAGGCTGTTGCGGCGGCGAGGTATTTTACGGTTTGGGGCAGGCGTGACTGCCCCACGCTACCCGTTGAAACGGGGGTAGGAGCCGAGATGCTTGATGTACCTCGTCTGGCCCCGGAGCTCCTCGAGGGCCTTGGCGACATCCGAGTTCCCCGCGTGGCCGTGGAAGTCGATGAAGAAGATGTACTCCCACGGCGTCCCCACGAGCGGCCTCGACTCTATCTTACACAAGTTTATGTTTCTCTTGGCGAGGGCGTTCAACGCCTTCACGAGGGTGCCCGGCCTGTGATCCACGACGAACGCGAGGCTGGTCTTGTCAGTGCCTGTCGGCTCCGGCTCACCCCTGCCGACGACGAGGAACCTGGTGTAGTTCTCCTTGTGGGTCTCGATCCCCCTCTCGATGACGTTCATGCCGTACACCTCTGCGGCTCGCTGGCTCGCGATGGCCGCGGCGTCCGTGAGGCCCTGCTCCTTGATCATCTTGACGCTCCCGGCCGTGTCGTAGGCCCCGACTGGCTCTAGGCCTCTCCTCTCAATGTACTCCCTGCATTGGCCAAGCGCCTGGGGGTGGCTGTAGACCCTCTTCACGTCCCCGGCCTCGACGCCGGGGTTGGCTATCAGGCAGTGGACTATCCTGAGGACGGTCTCGCCCTGGGCCCTCAGGGTGCGCTCGTTGAGGAGATCGAAGGTCCTGACGATGCTCCCCTCTATGCTGTTCTCCACGGGCACGAGCCCCAGGTCCGCGTCTCCCCTCTCGACTGCTTCGAAGACGTCGGGTAGGTAGGGTCGGGGCAGCGGCTCGACGGCTTCGCCCCAGTGAGCCATTATAGCCTCCTCGCTGTAGGCGCCTCGCTCACCCTGGAACGCCACCCTCATAGGTGTTCCTCCTCGGCCTTGACGCAGAGGTCGATGATCTCCCTGAACACTCGTCGGACTCCTTCCGGGTCCAGGCCAAGGCCAGCGGCGAGGCCTCCCACGTCGTTTAGGATCGTCTCCTCCCGTGCACGGTCTACCACAGGCATACCGTGCCTCTTCTTCACCTCGCCTATACTGAGCGCGACTTCTACGCGTTCACGTATCTTCTCCAGTATCTTCTCGTTGAGCCTGTTTATCTCGTCCCTCAGCGGGTCTATCTCCTCCGCGTAGCTCATCCTACTCACCATGAACCTGTCCTACATATCCTCTCTGCATCATGTGGTCGAGGATCACGGTGGCCACCACGCTCTCCACGACCGGTACGGCCCTCGGCACTATGCATGGGTCGTGCCTCCCCTCTATGGCTATTGTGGTCTCCTTCAACGTCTTGAGGTCGACCGTCTTCTGAGGCTTGGATACGCTGGGGGTGGGCTTGAAGGTGACGGTCAGCTCGATGGGGGCGCCCGTGGAGACTCCGCCCAACACGCCCCCCATGTTGTTGGACGCCGTCTCGACCCTGCCACCCACAACCATATAGGGGTCGTTGCTCTCCGAGCCCCTCATCGACGCCAGCGCCGTGCCGGCGCCGAACTCGACGGCCTTCACCGCCGGGACGCCGAAGAGAGCCTTGGCTAGGTCTCCCTCCAGGGTGTCGAAGACCGGTTGGCCCACGCCGGGAGGGACGTTCAAAACGACGCATCTCACGGCCCCTCCCACGCTGTCCCCCTCATCCCGCGCCTTCAGTATGTCCCTCTCCATCTCTCTGGCCGTTTCAGGGTCCGGGCATCGGACCGGGTTCCCTTCCGTGTTCTCTCTCACCTGGTCCAGCGACATGTCGGGGGCCACTGTCGAGCCTATCTGGCTCGTGTACCCGAGGACCTCGATCCCGGTGGTGGCGAGAACCTGCTTCGCGAGGGCGCCCGCCATAACATAGCCCGCCGTGATCCTGCCTGAGAACCGTCCCCCGCCTCTATAGTCTTGGTGGCCGCCGTACCTCTTCTCCGCGGTGTAGTCTGCGTGTCCTGGCCGCGGCGTCCACCTATGTTCCTCGTACCTCGTGGAGTCAATGTCCCGGTTCCATATGAGCATGCATATGGGGGCCCCGGTGGTGACGCCGTTGAACACCCCCGAGAGGACCTCGACCCTGTCATCCTCTCTACGCGGCGTGGAGACGCCGCTCTGCCCAGGCCTTCTGCGGTCCAGCTCAGCCTGCACGTGCTCCAGGTTGAGCCTGTGGCCTGCTGGGCACCCGTCTACGACGACGCCCACGCATCTGCCGTGGCTCTCCCCGAAGCTCGTGACCCTGTACAGTCTACCGATCGTGTTACTCATCTTCATTCCTCCTCACGTCTACGCCGAGTCCTTCGAGGTGGCCCCAGAAGCCGGGGTAGGACTTGGTGACGCATCCAGCGTCGAGGATCGTTGTGTCTCCCTCAGCTGCTAGGGCTAGGATTCCTAGGCTCATGGCTATCCGGTGGTCGTCATATGGGTTTAGCTCGGCTCCCCTCACCGTCCCTCCTGTGACTCTGACTGCGCCGCCGTTCTCAGCCACCTCGGCGCCCATCCTCGTTAGCCCCTCGGCCATGGCTGCCACCCTGTCCGACTCCTTCAGCCTGAGCCTTTCCAGGCCGGTGAGCTCACTGGCCCCCTCCGCCACGCTGCAGAGCGCCGAGACGATGGGGAACAGGTCGGGGCAGTCCGAGAAGTCGACTTTCACCGCCTTCAGTCTGCTCCTGCTGCAGGTCACCTCGTCACCCTTGACGCTCAACTCGGCCCCCATCCTGGACAGTATGTCCAGTATCGCTGTGTCGGCTTGGCTGCTCCCCGTGTCCAGGTTCCCCACGGTGACCTCGCCGCCGACGGCGCCGGCGGCCAAGAGGTAGGACGCCGAAGACCAGTCCCCCTCGACGTTCACCTTTGAGGCCCTGTACTTACCGGTGGACGCTGTGAACACGGTCCTCCCGGGGGACGCCGAGGCCTTCACCCCGAACGTCTCCATGGCGTCCATGGTCATCTCGACGTAGGGCCAAGACTGCAGAGGCGTGGTGACCCTTAATGTGAGGGGGCTACTCATCATGGGGGCGACCAACAGCAACGCCGACACGAACTGCGAGCTCACGTGGCCGGGCAGCGTCGTCTCTCCGCCGCCGATCCCTCCGTCCCCGCACACGGTGATGGGCGGGTAGCCAGCCTCGCCGTGGACGTCGACGCCCAGGCTGCTGAGGGCGTCCAGCAGGGGCCCCATGGGTCTCCTTGATAGAGAGGGGCCCGCCGTCAACGTTACGCAGCCATCCGCGAGGGCGCAGACGGCCGTCATCAACCTGATGGTGGTCCCTGACTCGCCGCAGTATACGGCTTCACCCGGCGCCTTGAGGCTGCCACCATCAACGGTCCATTCGTCTTCACCCTTTTTCGTCTCGGCGCCTAGCATACTCACCGCGTTCAGAGTCGCCAGGGTGTCGTCGCAAACCAGTGGGCATCTTATCGTCGTTCTTCCTTCTGCGAGAACGCCCAGGATCACCATCCTGTGTGTCATGCTCTTAGATGGGGGCGCCTCGACCCGGCCTCTCGCCTGGGATGGGCTAATCCTTATCTTCAAGTCGACCCTCCAGCGCTGCGGCTATCTCGGCCGCTAGCTGCGTCGGCGACGCCCCCGTGGTGTCCATGACGAGGTCCGCGGCCTCCAGGTATGGCGGCATCCTCTCCCTCAGCAGGGCCTCAGCCTCGGCTCGCGCGTCGTCGACGTTAAGCAGAGGCCTCTCGTTACTATCCCTCGTTCTCTCCACGATCTCGTCGATGGAGGCAGTGAGTAGGACGAGTACGGAGCTTCTTCTCATGGCCTCGGCGTTCTCCGGGTCCAGGACGGCGCCGCCGCCGCAAGCTATCACGTGACGGTCTCTCTCCGACACCTCCCTAGCGACCTCCTTCTCGAGAGCCCTGAATCCCTTCTCTCCTTCCGCCGCGAATATGTCCTTGATCTTCACCCCGGCGCGTCTCTCGATCATCTCGTCCATGTCCACGAAGCCATAGCCCAGCGTCTCCGACAGCGCCTTGCCGACGGTGGACTTACCGACGCCCATGAAGCCGTAGAGAGCGACGTTCAACGCCTCACGCCCCCAGCCTATCCTCGACAGCCCGTTGCATGAGTTCAACCGGTGGCTCGACTCCCGTCCACATGCGGAACGCCTCGGCTCCCTGATAGACGAGCATCTTGACGCCGCTGAGAGTCCCTGCGCCCTTGGCTTCCGCGTCTCTCAGCAGCTTGGTCTTGACGGGGTTATACACCACGTCGTAGACGAACAGGCCGCCGTGGAGAAGCCCCTCGGGGACAGGTGAATCAGACACGTTCGGGCTCATGCCCACCGATGTGGTGTTGATCAATACATCTGTGTCGTCGATGACGCCGGGCAGCTGAGTGAGGCCGCCATACCTGAGTTCAGCCGAAGTCTGGGACCTCAGGTCGTCCACCAGATTTCTCGCTCTCTCGACGCTCCTGTTCAGGACCATCACCTTGCAGTCCACGCGGGAGACCTGGTACGTTATGGCCCGTGACGCGCCGCCCGCCCCCAAGATGGTTACATTTCTGCCTTCCAGGCTGCCATACTCCTCCATGAGCGCCCCTACCCCTCCCGTGCTATCTGTGTTGTAGCCGTACAGTCTGCCTTCTCTGTGGACGATGGTGTTCACCGCCCCTATCGCCCGGGCCGTCTCGTCGA
>CAZQOX010000081.1:0-5777 GCA_964594895.1 uncultured Candidatus Bathyarchaeia archaeon | reverse complement strand
GTGTACGCCTACATGCAGAGCGTGGGCATGGTCAACGACCACCTCACCAGCTGCTACAGGTGGCGCGAGATCAAGGAGCGGTACGGCGGGTGAGCACCGGTGGCGACTGAGCGCAGGAGGATACGATCCATAAGCCTCGAGGGGCACACGGCGTCCGATGAGGCAGAGGAGGAGCTAGCCCTAGACGAGCCCGTGTGCATATTCGTCAACGGCGAGTACCACGTCACCCTCATCGCGACCCCCGAGTTGAGGGAGGAGCTGGCGGCCGGCTACCTTTTGACGCAGGGCATCATAGAGTCCGTCGAGGAGATAGACCGCGTCGAGGTAGACGACGGCAACGTCAAGGTGATGCTGAAAGGCGCCGTAGACCTGCGTCAGGCGTCGGTGAGCATGATGAACCTGATAGTCACAGCCTGCGGATCAAGCCCCAGGGCAGAGAGATCGCTCACCAGGCTACCCGAGGTCTCGTCGGAGCTGAGGGTAGAGGCCAGCCGCCTGAAGGAAATGATCACGGCTCTGAACAGGAGGAGCAGCGTCCACAGGAGGACGGGGGGGACGCACGCGGCCATGCTGTGTGACGGGAGAGGCGAGATGCTTGCCTTCGCGGAGGACGTGGGGAGGCACAACGCCGTCGACAAGGTGATAGGCGCCCACGCGCTGCGGGGAGGCGCCTTCGGCGGGTGTGTGCTGCTCAGCACCGGCCGCCAGTCCGGCGAGATGGTGCAGAAGGCGTGCAGGGTAGGGGTGCCGGTGATCGCGTCGATGACGGTGCCCCTGGTCTCCGGGGTGAGGCTGGCCGAGGCGTCGGGAGTCACGTTGACGTCGCTGGGCGGCGGCCGGCTCCGGGTCTACTCGGGTCCCCAGAGAATCATAGAAAAAATGGTTGGGTCTACCTGAGGCTCTCCATGAGGGCGAAGAGCTCCGACAGCTTCTCGGATTTGCTCCGCTTCAGGCTGGAGTCCATCCTGTCCTTCGGCACGTACTCCAGCGCCTCGTAGTAGCAGTACTTGACGCACTCGGGGTCGCCGCCGCAGAGGTCGCACTTGTAGGCCACGTCTGTGGCGGGGTCTATGCTGACGCCTCCTATTGGGCACACCATGTTGCAGACCCTGCAGCCGACGCACGCATCGTCGTCCACCACCATGGCGCCCGTCGCGGCGTCCCTGCTGATGGCGTTGGTGGGGCACGCCTCCATGCAGAGGGGCGTGCTGCACTGCTGGCACACCATGGGGATGTAGTTGTGGTAGCTGCCCCGCTTCTCGTAGCCGATGATCTTTATACGTGACCTGCTGGGTTGGACCCTGCCGGTGTTCCTGAGGCTGCACGCCACCTCGCACATGCGGCAGCCGACGCACTTCTCGATGTCTACCTGCAGCACCTTCATCGTCATCCCTCCTTCCTCCGGGGGGCTAGCTTCTTGGCGCCCTTGAGCTCTTTGGCGACGTCCGCCATCCCCAGCTTCTTCAGCGTCGCCTCACTCTGCAGCCCCGTCTCTGGGTCCCAGCCCCTCAGCGCGTAGTACTCGTCCTTCATCTTCTCGAAGAGCTTCCTGTCCAGCCTCCTCCCCTTCTGGGGGCCGTCGGGGACGGGGTTCTCGAAGAAGAAGTCGGGCAGCGTCTCCGCTGCGCGGGTGCGGCCGTCCCGCACGACGATGGCCCTCTCGATGTTGCAGACCCTCTCGGCCGCCTCGAAGAGGGCGGCCTCATCTGCGGGTATGCCCGTGGCGGCGGCGTACCTCTCGGCCGCGAACCGGTAGCTGGTGTCCCCGAACTGGCTGCCGGGGGCCCCCGCGCGTCCGGGCCTGTTCATGCTGACGCAGTAGCCGAGGCTGTCCGCGATGGCGGCGCCGTTCATCTCGTAGATGAGGGCCGCGGGCTTGCCCTCGTACTCCGTGGCCATTATCGCCTTCTCGGTGCCGAACATCCTCTTGCTCCACGCGTAGCTTTCGTCCCGCTCCTTGGGGTCGACGCCGCCGTACTCGTCACGGGCCGGCTTGTCCCAGAGGACCACGTGGTACGTGGTGGCGCGGAGGCTGTTCCCGCGTGCGGATATGGCCTCGCCGAGGGCTGTGCCCGGTTCCGCCCTGAACTCGAAGGTCCTCATGGTCATGCCCTGGTTATGGTAGAGGTAGTCCATGGCCTTCTTACCGAGCTTCTTGGCGAAGGCTATGGGGCCCTCCGCCAGCACGTTGCCGTACCCCTCCCTGTAAGCCATCTTGCGGGCGGTCTCGAACAGGGCCTCCGGGTTCCCCTTGTCGAAGGGGACGCCGTCCAGGTCCTTCTCCGAGACCACGCCCATGTCGTAGAGGTGCATCAGCCAGCTGACGATGGTGGCCACCTCCTTGTTGTCCAGCCCCAGGTCGCTCATCATCCTGGTGCCCTTGAACGCGGCGCCCAGGTCGGTCATCCAGAGCTTCCAAGGCCAGTAGGTGGGGTAGCACCTCCAGATGCACGCGCCCTCGCCGGGGACGTCGAAGAGGGGCTGGCACGGGAACGGGCATCCGAAGCAACCGATGTTCTTCTCGAAGTACTCTCCCAGGTAGTTCTCCTCGTAAGCCTTCTTGACGTCCGGGCGATCCCTCCAGGCGTGGCTCTCGTAGTTGCCGACGACGCCCGCGTCGCCCACGAGGAAGCCCTGGAGGTAGGCGTCCTTGCCCTCGCTACGGGGGATGGCCTCCCCCAGCCTCTTCTTGGTATCCTTAACCGTCTCCACGAGCCGCCTGTTGAGCTCAAGTATCGCCTCGGGGTCGTGGACGTTGACGGCGCCCGTGCCACGGACCACGACGGCCTTCAGCTTCTTGGCGCCCACCGACGCCCCCACCGGCGTGCCGCTCCTGTACCCGTGCTCCACCGTGGCCTGGACCACGAGGTTCTCGCCCGCGGGCCCGATGCTGGCCACCTGGGCGTCCTCGTCGTCCACCTCCTCCCTGAGGAGGGCCTCCGTGTCGAAGGTTCCCCTCCCCCAGACGCCGGACGCGTCCCTGATCTCGACCATGTCGTTGTAGACGTAGAGGTAGACGGGTTTCTCGGACCTGCCCTTGACGACGATGTTGTCGTACCCCGCGAACTTGAGCTCGGGCGCCCAGCTGCTGCCCATGCCCACGTTGCCGAGGCTGTGGCTCTCCGTCTTCGCCGCGGAGACCACCGTCACCTCCATCCTGGAGGCGCCTATGAGCCCCGTCCCCGCCAGCGCCCCGGAGCCGAATATGACGGGGGCGTCGGGGTCGTAGGGGCTCTGTTTCGCCTTGCTGTGTCTCCAGAATAGCCAGGCGTTCCCGCCTCTGCCGCCGAGGAACCTCTTCGCGTCCTCGCCCCAGGGGGCGGTGGACACCTTCCCCGTCGAGAGATCCACCTGCAGGGTCTTCCCGGACCAACCGTAAACCATAAAATCGCCTAGCTACTATCTATGGGGTGTATTAGAAATAACTTCCGCGAAAGCTAAGGGTGTCTCGGCGTGGGCGCCGTCTGCCGTGTGTGTGGGGCGGGTCCCCTCCCCCCTGTGCTGGGGTGTGGTGTGTTTGGGCGTTTTTTGGTCTTGTTTTTTGTTTTGGCGCGTTTTTTGGGCTGGTTTGGGCTGGGTTCTGGTATTGTTCTGAAGCTGTTCTGCACCGGTTCTGGTCGGCGTGCGTAGTTTGTCGGGGTGGCTGCGGGTCTCTGGTGGGGTGAACCTTGGTGGCTCGGAGACGGGGGAGACCCTGGACTCGTTCTGGGAGAGGCCCGGCGACGCCACCGCGACCCTCGGCAGCCCAGACGGGGCAACGAGGACCTCTACAGGTTCGAGGAGAGGCTGGAGGCTAAGGAGGTAGAGCATTGAGTAAGACTGCTATGGCTAACCAATGGGCAATCTTAGACGACGTCGGCATACTATACCAAGGCACGGAGGAAGAGATGCGGGCAATCTGGGATAATATTGACGAGATCTACATGAAGCAGGAGGTTGTCGGGGCTCTCAGGCTCATAGAAATACATGAAGCGATTAAATGAAGGTCGAGGAGCTCTGATTCTCGGTTCCATCTTTCCTGTTTCTATAATGCAATATTCCTGCGATCATTACTCCCAGTAATCCCGGATATCTTAGAACCCCGGCTTTAAACTCGACTTCTAGTTTGATCGTAAATATTTTTTCAAGGTACGCTTGTGAGGCTGGTCTTGTGTTGATGATCACTATGTGCCAATAGTCTTCATATGGAACTCTAAACCGGACGTAGGTATCCGTGGTTGAATCTATGCCCTCCAAGTTATTCCCATGGGGGATAAATGAATCAAAGTTATTTGACTCGATGTAAGACTGATACTGGGGGTCATCCATTATGTACATCATCAATGATCTCCATGAACGGTTGAGATTTGGTGTTCTATCATGAGCCTCTAACGTGATTACTGATTCTCTGAAGAGAAAACCTGCGTCCCATATCTTGACCGAGTTTGGCTCAAAAACCATTGTATCATCGCACAGCATGCTATTGCCAAATATAGAAGCCATTACTAACAGTGCGCTGAATAAAAAAAGGGATTTAGGAGTCATATGGTTTCATTTACAACTACATAAATATATATTAAGATTCTCTGTTCAAGAAGACTTAATCAACAATCCGGGCTATTGGTCTTGAAGCCGGCGGCGGCGCCGTCTCGACGGCGTACACCGATAAGGTTATGACCCAGAATCAGTCGTCGTGGGTCCCATGCGCGCGGCGCGTGAGCGTCCGGATCAGCGTCCATACGAATGTCAGCAGCATCATGACTTCGAATATCAGCCTGTGTTGGGGGGAGGCGGGTCTTGAGCCCGTGGCTATGCCGTATGAGTACCAGGCTCCGATGGCGAGGCCTGTGATGAGCAGGAGAGCTGCCTTCACCCTGGCCGGTAGTTGACGGATTCTTAGCATACGGCGTCTGTGATTAGGTGGATATTCTTTGATTTAATCATTGCTGAATGTTCGTCGCTATGTTTTAAAACCTCGTTTTATTGGTGACAACTCTCTTCTGGATGGGCCCGCTGCGATGGTTGTTTTCTCTGAGGCGTATATTGTGAGTAGAGGGTCAAGAACCCGTCGTTGTTCTTACGGCATGAGTGTACTTTCAGGTAAGACTTAATCCGTTATACGCCCCTCGATAATGTGCATAGGCGGAGGGAGCGACGTAGATGAAGTATAAGAAGTACTATTTGATGTTCCTTGTTTTGTATCTCGTAGCATTGTTTCTCGCGGGAGCCACCCAGATGCACCGCCCAGATACTGTGCTGTTTAAAGTGCTGAGCTTTATCTGGAGCCTAACGCCGTCGCAGACCGCTCGATGGTTCGGCTTTTCGTTGATGGTGCTGGTGTTCTTGATAATCCTAGTATTTGTAGCAGGTTGTAAGCTGATTGCATACTTCATGCGCGAAGAGAAGGACCAGAGTGAGCCAGATATGGGCGGCGATCTAACTGGGAAGACTGATCACCATATTTTGATGCACCATAGTTAACACATTTGTTAATCATAGTGTACGAAGACGAGAAACGTTGTGGCCGTCAGCTGGCTAGAGAGAAGACGTCCACCGTAGACGAAGCGTAGAAGGCGTTTGGTCTCGACAGGGAGTGAGTGCTTTTACGATGGATTTCTTTTCATTATCACCTATATATATCACGTTTATAAACACTAAAACATATTCAAGATTTATTGTTTTTTTATACTACAATGTCGGTGGGTGTTCAATGGAGTTACTGCAGGGCATCCGTAGGCCGTGGTCGAGGCGTGAGGCGGGGATTGTCGGTCTTACGTTCCTTATGCTGACCCTTGATG
>CAZQOX010000080.1:0-5790 GCA_964594895.1 uncultured Candidatus Bathyarchaeia archaeon | reverse complement strand
TGGGCTTGCTGAGGCTGCCCGCCGCCAGCACCTTCCCCGGCACCGCCACGACCTCATCCTCCTCAGCGTGTCTGTCGATGCGGCTCAGGTTCACGGCGACTCGTCTCCGCTTGGGCTTGTCCAGCTCCTCCGCCAGCGCCCTCCAGATGGCTTTACCGGTCTCATCCGAGGCCTTCATGAGAGCCTGTATTGTGTCTCTGTATGTTTGGTTCTTCATTACTCTACGTCGTCTCCGTGGAATTCCTTGTCTCCTTCCTCGTCTTCGTCGTATTCTCCTGAGCCCACGCTGTAGAGCTTGCCCTCGTCGATCTCGGGCAACTCGAAGTCGCTGATCTCGTCGTGAAGCTCATCTGCCTCGATCTTGCCGCCTAGGGCGCTTAGCTTCTGCTTCAGCATCTTCACGGCTTCCTTCACTATGCGCTCCGGCGGAAGCCCGCCGTTGGACTCGACGGTGAAAAGGAACTCGTCCTGCTTAAGGCCGCTCATTATATTCTCGTGGCTCACGAGCTCCCTACAGGGGCGGCATCTCTCGAAGCCCTGGATGTCGATGATTTTTAGCATGCCCCCCTCCAGGACAGCGACGCCGGGTCCACACGCCTCCAGGCAGTTTTCCGTGGCTGACTCGTCACCTACTTCTACGAGAGCCACGTTCTGGTAGACGCACATCGAGACCGGGCTCCACTTGGCGTGCACCTTGCCCTGGCCCAGCTGAGCGTACGCCTCGAACTTTATGGCCTGCCCAGGCGCCAGCTTCGCGAGGGGAATGCGCTTGCTAGCGGGGGCAATAGACTGATCCTCTGGGACTAGGTCGCCGCTGTAGACCGTCATGGTGTCGTCTTTAGCCTCGACGTCCATGGTCAGCACGGCCCTGCATTTAGGGCACCCCAGCTCCGCTTCGCAGTCGCACTCCTCGGGGAGCACGTAGCTTTCGAGGTTGGTCTTAAGGGGCACGAGCCCTATGCGGTTGGCCAGCACCTCGTCTGGCACGAGGCTAGAGTTATCGAAGTAAAAGATGTCTTCGACTGTCATCATAGGGACCTCGGCGACCATTGTGCGTCGCAAGGAGTTGGCGAAGGCGACGCTCACGCCTTCCAACAAGAACCTTATGGTGTCCTCGTTCAGGCTGACTATCTTAGTCTTCAAGGCTCCCCGGGGCTCCTATGGCCTTCTGCCTCTCCTTCCACCCGGCTTCCTTGTGCCGTCGTGGGGGATGGGGGTGGTCTCCTCTATTCTACCGATCCTGAAGCCGCTTCTGGCGAGTATCCTGATGGCCGACTGCGCCCCTGGTCCAGGGGTCTTGCTGCCTATGCCGCCCGGCGCCCTCACCTTGATGTGGATGGCGTTGACGCCCTTGTCCCTGGCGATGTCGGCTATCTGCTGAGCCGCCTTCATGGCGGCGTAGGGACTGGGCTTGAGCCTGTCCGCCTTGACGAACATGCCTCCGCTGGCGATGCCGAGGGTCTCGGCGCCGGTCAGGTCGGTCATGTGGATGATCGTGTTGTTGAAGCTGCTGAATATGCGGACTATGGCCCATCTCTCTCCTTCACTCATCTTGCCGTTCCCTCCTCCGTTAAAGCTTCCTCGACCACCAGCGCCTTCCTGAGAGGATGCTCAGGGTTGTAGAAGGGGCTGGATAACGCGTAGTCGAGGGCCTCCTCGTCGTCGATCTTAACTTGGTAGCTGGGAGAGGTCACCTTCCGGCCGTTGATGGCTATGTGGCCGTGGGCGATGAGCTGCCGCGACTGGAACAGGCTTGAAACCATGCCTCTCCTGAATATGTATGTCTGGAGCCTCCTTTCCAGAAGGTCTTCGACGCTCAGGGTTAGGACGTCCTCTAGACGACCGTTCTCAATGACCAGACCCCGATTGTAGAGTTTGTGGATGAGCGCCTTCTCCCTTATATCACGCTCAGTGGTTCCAAGGCTCAGTAGATCCCTGGCTCTGCCTCGCATGTGGGATAACTCCGTGTGGGCCTTCCATAGTTCGCGCTTGTTCCTGAGGCCGTATACGCCTATGGTGCGTAGCTCTTCTTCTAAGGCGGTTGCGTCGTAAGGCCGTTTAGGGGTGTTGTAGGTCTTGTGCTTCTTCTTCGGGTCACCCATCTATTTCACCTATCTCTGCTGCTCTCTCTGCTGCTGCCTTATCCTGGTGCGGCTGACGCCTACGCTGCGGCCCTTCCTGGCCGTGGTCTTGGTTCTCTGACCCCTCACCTTCAATCCTTGGGCGTGGCGTTCGCCTTTCCAGCTTCTCGTCTCCCTCATCAGGTCTATGTCGTCTTTGACCCTGAGGTCTAGGTCGGATGCCAAGAGGTGCAGGTCGTCACCCGTCATGGGGTCTTTGCGCCTGTTAAGCATCCATTCCGGCAGCCTGACGGTCCCCGGATCGCTGACGGCTTCTTCGAGCCGTCTAACGTCCGCGTCACTGAGGCTGCCGAGTCTCTCGGTCGCGTCAAGCCCCAACTGCTTCACGATTGCTCGAGCGAGTCGTATGCCCACGCCTTTTACCTCGGTTAGGGCATAGGGCACCATCTTAGTCCCATCTATGTTGGTGCCGTGGAGCCTGACAATGTAGTTGAATTCTCTGGACACTCTGAGATCTCCCTGTCAGTGTAACAGGGCTATGGCGACACATCTTATTAAAAGATTATGTTAAACCTGGGCTCGACGTTCCCCCTTGTTTTGGTTAAAAGAGGGGTCAGTTTAGGTCGATGCCGCCTATGGTGGTGTCGGCTGATATGCTTATCTGGATCTCCTTCGCGTCGTAGCCCACCGTTTCCCCGTTCTTTGTCCGCGCCTTGTCCACGTCGTAGCTCATGTTGGGTAGGTTGACGTCTATAGACCCGACGCTTGTGCCCAGGTCTATGCTGTACCCGACGCCGGGGGCCGTGGGTAGGGTGAGGTCTATCACGCCGTTCATGGTGCTGAACCGGTGTTCGCCCGACACGGTCCCCAGGGTCATCTCTATCCCCCCGTTGGTTGTGCTGAATCTCGTCGACGACGCGGTAAAGGTTCCCGCTATTGCCCCGTTGGTGGTTTCCACCTGGATGACTGAGGACTCCACGTCTGTTAGCACCACCCTGCCGTTGGTTGTGTCGATCACCAGTTCCTGGAGTGACAGCCCCTGAACGCTGATCTCGCCGTTAGTGGTTTGGAGGCTGATCTCGTCTGCCGCGCCCTCGGGGACGTATGCGTCGACGACCACGGCGTACTTGCTCCACTCCAACGGCGTGAGGGGGAAGCCGAGTGAGATCCTCTGCGTCGTTCCAGACACGGAGTCTTCTAGGCTGTGCGTGAACCTGTCCAGGTTCGCCTCCGCTTCAGCCGTGGTGCTGCCTCTGGCCTTTACCTCGATGTCAAACTTGATGTGGTCGCCGGACCACGAGGACACGTCGATCCCGCCGTTCACGCTTTCAACTTCCAGCGCGATGCTCTCCGCCGTCACCGGGGTGTCCAGCGTGTATGTTCTCGTCGCCCTGTAGGTCCCCAGATCTACGTCGGTGAACTCGGTTATTATGCCGAAGCCTTGTGTGATGAAGAGGGCCAGGAAGAGCCCGCCTACGAGCCCACCGAAGAGCCCCTGTATGGGGGAGCGGCGGCGGCCTCTTGACAGAAAGGCGTTTACTATGATGCCGGCGCCCGCCAGAATAAGCAGGTAGCCGATCATGTCCACGTCGGCTGTGATGTATCTGAAGAGGTACCATCCGGCGCCCAGACCTAGGAGGAAGCCCCCGAAGCCCATTCCCTGGTTACTCATCTGGCTCACCTATGGTTCTGATGGAAGCATTAAATATATTCTTATCTTGATGATGAGGGGCCCAGAGATCCTTCGTGAAGGGGGGTTCAGGAGATAATGTGTCTCTGGCCCTCAATGGAGATTCAAATCTATGAATATTTTTTTTTACTGTAACCTGAAAGAGAGGGGATGTGGTTACTTGTTTTTCACTGGCTCTCCGTAGGTGAGCAGCGTAATGGTGCTCTTCACATGATCGAGCCGCCGGACGTTGTTGAACACGACCTCCTTGACTCTGTCCATGGAATCGGCCTCCATCTCGATGATGAGATCATAGATACCGTAGAGACTGTATATGTTGATGATCTCCTTGACGCCTTTGAGGGCGTCGATGATGGAGGCTTCCTGCCCAAGCTCAGCATTCAGAAGAACGTAGGCCTTCATCTTAACCAAGAAACCAGTGCTAACACATAGTATATCTGTTTTTTGAAAAAGGGTAGCTAGAACTCGCCTTCGGCTAGGTAGAAGAAGAGAACCGAGAGCACGGCGAGCAACACGAACGCCAGGAACACGAACCTGTAGCTTCCAGCGACGTCGAACACGTAGCCTATGAAGACCGGGCCCACCACGTTGCCTATCATTTTGAAGAGAGCCATGACGCCCGATATAGTCGCGAATCGTTCACGGCCGAAGAGCTCTCCCCTGAAGACCATTAGAAAAGGGTGGCGCCGCCGTAGACCAGCCCGTAGATGACCAGGAACGTGTATGCGTGAATGATGTTAGAAACGTAAGCGGACACAAGGACGCCGAGGGCCTGGGTCAACATGACGGCGGTCAACAGCAGGCTTTTACTGAAGAAGACACCAAGCAGTCCGAAGACGATGCGGCCGGGAATGTTTAGAAGTGTCATGAAGCCCAAGAATGGCGGCGGAATCTTCATCGATGCCGATGGTCATCAAGTGAGGTAGCCAACGTCCTGAGCCAGTTTTCCAGAGACGCTATCTCCTTGAGGGAAAGTCGTGTAACTCTTCTACAAAGGGCTTCGGGGACGCCTGACTCGGCGATAAACGAGGTGGCCTGCCTCTTGGAGTCACATATCCCGGCCCGTATCAGGGACTCCCTCAAAGCGTTCTTGGCGAGTTTGTCGCCCTGCCTGAAAAGCTGCTTGAGTGCTTCATCCGTTGCCGTGGATGACTCTCTGGGGACCAAGGATATTATGCAGGTCTCGGTCCTCGGTGCAGGGAGGTACGCGGACGGCGGCACCTCCATGTGGATATTCGAGTCGTAGAACAGCTGTGCCTGCAATGACAGCTTCGAGTATTCTGGTTCGCCTGCTCGGGCTTCAAGTATCTTGGCGAAGCCTCTGGGCACTATGAAGGCCGCCGACTTCATCTCCATCCTGAACGTCCTCTGGAGGAAGGCTTCACATATCATGTAGGGCAGGTTGGAGACCAGCCTGTCGGAGCGGGGCAGCTCCTCGTGGAGGGCGTCCCCGAATACGACGTCTAGTTGGGGGTAGTGTTTGAAGCGCTCCCTGAGTGCGGGGATATACTTGGGGTTCTTCTCGATGCAGATGACGGCCTTCGCTTGACGAAGGAGTCCCTCGGTTATGTTCCCCACGCCGGGGCCGACCTCAAGGACCACGTCGTCGCCACCGATCCCGGAGAAGCCTATGAGGCTGGCTATGACATCCTCGTCTATCAGCTGCTGCTCGTCCAAGGAAGGGTCTAGGATGATGCCATACGTTGATAATAAAGCCTGGGTCCTGTCTCTGAGCATGGCTGCACGCCTAGAGGAGGTAGCGAGGCTCCCCCTTGATGGACTTAATCAGCTCAAGGGTCTCCTCGACTTCCTCGTCTGTACCCTCGACGAGTATCCTGACGGCGCCTTCGGCGCCCGCGATGCCGCCGGCAGAGTAATGGTAAGCGTCTACTCCAGCCAGTATGCCTATGGCTTCTATCTCTGTGACGATGCTGCCGGTGATGGGCCACATCCGCGGCCCCTCATAGTCCTCCTCGGAGGCGAGGAGGTGAAGCTCGTTGATGTCCTCGTAGGTCAGCT
>CAZQOX010000079.1:0-5813 GCA_964594895.1 uncultured Candidatus Bathyarchaeia archaeon | reverse complement strand
AGATCCACACCAGGGGCATGCCCCTCGCGGAGGACGTCAACCTGCAGCGATTCTCGGAGATAACCCACGGGTACACGGGGGCGGACCTGGAGGCGCTCAGCCGGGAGGCCGCCATGAAGGCGCTGCGCCGCTACCTCCCCCGGATCGACTTAGAGGAGAAACGCATCCCGCACGAGGTCCTGGACCAGATGGTGGTCAACAACGAAGACGTCCTCGACGCCTTCAGGGAGATCACGCCCACGGCGATGCGGGAGGTCTACATAGAGTCGCCCAACATTCCATGGGACGAGGTGGGCGGCCTCGAGGGGGTGAAGCAGAACCTCAAGGAGGCCGTGGAGTGGCCGCTCAAGAACCCCGAGAGGTTCACGCGCCTCGGCATCAACCCGCCTAAAGGCATACTGCTGCACGGGCCGCCGGGCTGCGGCAAGACGCTGCTCGCGCGGGCGGTGGCCACGGAGAGCGAGGCAAACTTCATCAGCGTGAGGGGCCCCGAGATATTCAGCAAATGGGTCGGCGAGTCAGAGAAAGCCATAAGGGAGATATTCAGGAAGGCCCGCATGGCGGCGCCCAGCATAATATTCTTCGACGAGTTCGACGCCCTGGTCCCCGCGAGGGGCAGCTCCGCCGACAGCAGGGTCACGGAGCGCGTCATAAGCCAGCTCCTCACGGAGATAGACGGCCTCATAAGCCTCCAGAACGTAGTCGTCCTCGCGGCGACCAACAGGCCGGACCTCATAGACCCGGCCGTCCTCAGGCCGGGGAGGTTCGACAGGCGGGTCTACGTGCCGCCGCCGGACACGGAGGCGAGGCTCCGCATACTGGAGATCAAGACCAAGGACATGCCGCTGAACGAAGACGTACGCCTCGAGGCCCTCGCCAGGCGGCTGGACGGGTACTCCGGGGCAGACATAGACTCGGTGGTGCGTGAGGCCGGGCTGTACTCCCTGAGGCGTGACACCGAGTCCTCCATCGTGGGGGTCGTCGACTTCGAGGCCGCCATGGGGGACATCGGGCCAAGCATAACGCCTCAGACGGAGAAGTGGTACAGGGACAACCAGGCGCGGTTCCAGGAGTCAGGGAAGCCGCCCATCGACATAGCGTAGGTGAAGAAGATGCAGTGGAAGCTACTACCCTCGGCGATCGTGGACCAGCTTAAACGGAACGGGGCACTCAAGTTCGAGGAGCTGCACAAGAGGACGAAGAAGAGTTTCAACGGCTTGAGCGAGAACGAACTGGAAACCATGCTCATGAAGATGGAGATCCAGGGGCTCATCAAGGTGTATCGCCTCCCCCGAGGCAAGAAACGCATCGAGCTGGCGTAGGGGGCCGCGGCGTGGGCGTCAAGCTAGGCGACCTGGTGGAGGCCCGGAAGCTCGCCATCGACGACCTTGCGGGACGCGCAGTCGCCTTCGACGGCAACAACATACTATACCAGTTCCTATCCATCATACGGGGTAGGAGTGGCGAGCCTCTCAGGGACCAGCATGGGAGGGTGACGAGCCACCTCAGCGGCCTCATATACCGTAACAGCAACCTCATGGAGGCGGGCGTGAAGATCGTATACGTCTTCGACGGCCGCCCCCACAGGTTCAAACGCACCGTCATAAAGCGTAGGCAGGAGACCCGAAAGAAGGCGGAGAAGCGGTACGAGAAGGCGGTCAAGGAGGGCGACGCCGAGAAGGCGCGTCGCTACGGCCAACAGGCGGTGCTGGCCACCACCGACATCGTCGAAGACTCCAAGACCCTGCTCACCCACATGGGCGTCCCATGGGTGCAGGCACCCGGGGAGGGGGAGGCCCAGACAGCCTACATGGCGGCGAAGGGCGACGTCTGGGGAGCCGCGAGCCAAGACTTCGACTCCCTCCTCTACGGTGCACCGCGCCACATCAGGAACCTCTCAATAACGGGCCGCCGGAAGCTCCCCCGAAAAAACGTCTACATAAAGATCGAGCCAGAGCTGCTGGAGCTAGACAAGATAATGAGGGACCTAGAGGTGTCCAGAGACCAGCTCATAGACATAGGCATCCTCGTGGGCACCGACTACAACCCCGAAGGGATCAGGGGCGTAGGGCCCAAGACGGCGCTGAAGCTCGTAAAGGAACACGGGACACTCGAGGGGGCCCTCCCATACATCAAAGACGCCGAGTTCCCCCATCCCGTCGATGAGATACGAGAGCTGTTCAGGAACCCTAGGACCACGGACGACTATGGCCTCGAGTGGAGGAAGCCGGACACAGCGGCGATAATCGGGTTCCTGTGCGGCGAGCACAGCTTCAGCCAGAGCCGGGTGATGAACGCCATCGAAAAGATGAACAAGGGCTATGCTAGGACGGGTCAGGAGACGACCCTGGACCGGTTCTTCGGCTAGAGGCACCAAACCTTTTCTACTGCGACCACGCTGGTCTCCCTGATCTACATGAAGGTTCTAGCGATACAGTCAAGCCCGAACAGCGACGGCCTGACGGCGAGCACAGCCGAGAAGTTTCTCGAGGGAGCCGGGTCCATGGGACACGAGACGGAGCTAATCAACCTCAACGACCACGTCATCAAGAAATGCGAGGCATGCGACGGGGGCTGGGGGCAGTGCAGACGTGAAGGCACGTGCATCCTCGAGGACGACTTCCAGGCCATACGGGAGAAGATCGACGGCGCTGACGCCCTCCTCTTCGCCACGCCGGTCTACTGGTGGGACATAAGCGAGTCGGGTAAGACCTTCCTCGACAGGCTCAGGAGATGCGAGACCTATTACAATTTTGAGAGGTACAAGGACAAGATGTCGGTGGGGATAGCGTCCGCTGGGGGAAGCGGTAACGGCGCCGCGAGGGCGCTCTACCTGCTGGAGGATTACCTCAAACGCCTGGGCTTCAAGGCTTTCGACCTCGTGACCGTAACCCAGATGAACAAGGGCCACAAGCTCCAGATGCTCGCGGAAGCCGGGAAACGTGTCTTTCCCTAGTCAACCTTGAACAGGTCTCTCGTCAGGGGGCTCTCCCCCAACCATTTTCTAATATACTCCGTGAGCTCTTCGAGGTCCCCCGCACGGTTTAGGTAAAGCAGAGTTAAGGCGCCGCCAATAATGTATGAGACGCCGTAGAGGAGCACCATCTGCTCGAAGAAGAGCCCTCTCCCAAAGTTTATCCACAACGCGTTGTTTATCACGGTAGGGATGAACTGGGCGCTGTAAGCGCCGAGTATGGTCACGGCTATAATGGGGCCGACCCTCCAGTTGGACATGATCACGAGGAGCATCACCAGGGACAGGTTCTCCATCGCCATATCGACCATACCGCCTTTCAGCCCCTTGACCTCCATCAGCTCCGCGGCCTTAGGGTTGTCCTCGACGAGCCCCATGTAAGACACGCCATATAGCGTTGTCGCGATGTCAACCGTCTGGAGAAACAGGTAGACGGTGAGAAGCACCCAGACAAATTTCCAACGCTTCACGGTCTCCAAAAGACGGTCTACGTTATAAAGAATCGGAAACACGGTTCCATTGGAGTCGGCGGTAGTTTTTTTTAGACGACGGAACGTTCATGAACCATATGCCCGTGGAGGACTATCTTCTCAGGGAAGAGAAGGTGCTGTTCTGGAGCGACTTCCAGGTGACCTACAACGAGGAGAAGTACAAGGTGTTCATCACAAATATTCGGTTGCTTCTTTTCAAGGAGAAGGGCATGGTCTTCAAGAGGGAGGAGATAATCACCGAGAACTGGGCCCAGATAACGGGGCTTCAGTTCACCGAGGCCGGCGGAATCGGCAGGAAAGGCACGCTGAGGTTCTCCTGCAGTAAGGGAGAGATAAGGCTGGAGGGCCCGAGGAACGGCATGCTGGGGCTCTTCAAGGCGATCCAGAGGCAGACCCTAGATCCGTTCGGCGTAAGAGGTGAAAGTCGACCCGAAGAAACTTGATGTGATCAGGCTCACAGTTGTCTCGTCACCGAGTGTCTTAATAAATAGGTTCAGATCAGATTGACATTAAGGTGTAACTGAATGTCACTGATGAGTCAAAGGGAGATCCAGGAAAAACTCAGGGTACTGGGGAAGAAGCACACCTGGAGAATCCTGACGCACATACAGAAGGGCTCCAAGTACATCACCCAGATCTCGGCCGAGACAAACATTCCCTACACTACAGTCCAGCACAGAGTTAGGGAGCTGGAAAGAGCCGGCCTAGTCCGCGTAGTGAACCAAGTCGACCAGGAGACGGGGAGAGCGATAAAACTGGTCAGGGTAAGCAACTTCAGTATAAACCTCACGCCAGTCGACATAGTCAGGATGGTGGAGAAGACAAACGAGCCCGTCGCCTGAACAGGTCGTGTGCTTCTTCTCGGACAGAGTTCGAGGGTATCAAGAATGGTTGACTCCGAGGCTTAAACAGGCTACTGGGTCTGATGGATCAGCACCAGGTTCTTCACGAGCTCAGGCTTACGGGTGATGACCCTCATGAAGAACTTGAAACGCTCGCTGGTGAGCTCTCTGTCGGCCGCCGCGATAAGCCTGTACCTGTGGTCCTTCATCTCGCCGAACAGGAAGTGGTTGAGCGACCCCGTCATGTCCTCGGCGTACTCCTTGAGGAAACAAACTACGACGAAAAGCGCCTTACCCAGGATCTCGCGGTGCTCAGGTGACTCGATGCTCGTCACGTTATTCCCCGGAAGATAGTGCTTGTTCTCAAGCATGAGCTGTTTTATCTTATCCGCGAAGTCGGACTCCAAGAAGACATCCTTGGTCACCTGGAATAGGGGGAGCTCCACCTCTTTCTTGGCGCCGACATCCATTAACACCGTCCATGCGTGGTCTGTGTCGACGATGGCCTCGGACATCTCGAGGTGTCCATTCGATGGACGGCTTAAGGAGTTTATAGAATCGGGGTAGAGTTTTAGTCCCTGGCTAGCTCCTCGACCGCCGAGACTAGGGCGTCTATCTCCTCCAGCGTGCTGTAGATGTATGTGGAGGCTCGGACGGTTCCCTCTTTGAGTCCGAACAGCTCCTTCATCAACGGCAGAGCGCAGTGGTGGCCTGATCTCACCGCTATGTCGTACTCCGCGTCCAGAGTCAGGGCCACGTCATGGGGGTTCATGTCCCCGACGTTGAACGTGGCCAACCCGACCCTCTGCCTCGGATCCTTCGGGCCGTAGACCTCTACGCCCTCGATCTCGGTCAGGCCCACGATGAGCCTGTTGGCGAGCCTCAGATCCCACTTCTCGACGTTATCCATGCCCACACGGTTCAGGTACCGGCAGGCCTCGCCGAGCCCGATGACCTGAGCGATGTTAGGGGTCCCGGCCTCGAACTTCATCGGCGGAACGGCGAGGACGTAGTCGTCTATGCTCACGTCGGCTATGGTCCCGCCGCCGATGCAGAGCGGCTCTGTCGACGCCAGATCTGCCTCGGCGATGTATAGGCCGCCGGAGCCTGTCGGCCCCAGCATCTTATGCCCGGAGAAGGCGAGGAAGTCCACCTTGGAGTCCCTCACGTCTGTGTGGATGTGGGGCACGCCCTGGGCTCCGTCGACCAGCATCTTGGCGCCGTGCTCGTGGGCGATCTCGCATATCTCCTTTATCGGCACTATGCAGCCTAGGACGTTGGAGACGTGGGTCACGGCCACAAGCTTCGTCGAGTCGTCTATCGCCTTCTCGAAGTCGGCGAGATCGAAGACGCCCTCTGGCGTGGAACGCACCACCTCCAACTTTGTGCCGTGGCGTTTACGAACCCTGAGCCAGGTGATGAAGTTGCTGTGGTGCTCTATCACCGTGTTTACTATCTTGTCTTCCTTGCTCCAGTCGAGGCTGTTGGCGACGAGGTTGATTCCCT
>CAZQOX010000078.1:0-5839 GCA_964594895.1 uncultured Candidatus Bathyarchaeia archaeon | reverse complement strand
TCTCTTCGTGGGCGAGCCTCCAGTCTCTGACCTCGGTGGCTTTGGATATGATGTCTCCGCAGCCGCTCGCCGTGAACCTGTAAGGGGACTCCGCGATGACCTTGCTGTCCATGACCACGGCCACCGGAGATGCAGCCTTCACCGTGTACGGCCTGCCCATACCCTTCACGGAGGCCAAGCTGCTGGCTATCCCGTCGTGGCTTGCCACCGTTGGGACGCTGATGAAAAACTTTCCAGTCTTGTAGGCTGAGAGCTTGGCGACGTCTATGTTTCTCCCCCCGCCCACCCCGAGGACGACGTCAACATCGTTCTTCAGAGCCTTCTGATTCACCGTTTCGACGGTGTCCAGTGTAGCGTCTTCCACGAAGACGCACTCAGCTTCGACATCTTCTGACCTGAGGACCTCCTCGGCTCTCCTACCCGCTACCTTGTACGTGGTTTTTCCCGTCACGATCAAGGCTCTACTTATATCTAGTTCACCGCATATGGGGCAAAGCTGGTCCAGCACCGACTCGCCCACGAGCACTATCCTAGGGAGATCGATCCTGTGTATGGCTTTGAATCTCTCAGACACAGTCAAGTTCCTGATAACCTTTCCATAATTGGGGTCATATTCGGCTTGAGGCATACATATGTGTTTGCCATTCTTAGGAAGATTTTATAAAGAGGCATATTTTTAAACTACATGGTCTTCCTTTCTAGGATACCTCTCTCTTAACTACTTGTTTAGGGGAAATCCAAATGCCAAAAGAAACAGAGATACTCAAGGGAACCACGACGGTGGGCGTAGTCTGCAGAGACGGAGTCATTCTTGGGACTGACACCAGGGCCACGATGGGTAACTACGTTGCCAGCAAGCACGCGAAGAAGGTGTACAAGATCACCGACAACCTGGCGATGACCATCGCTGGAGGCGTGGCTGTCGCCCAGAGGGTCGTCGAGATCCTCAAGATTAACGCTAGGCTCTATGCGCTAGAGAAGAACAGGTCCATCCCGGTGAAGTCGGCGGCTCGGCTGGTTTCCAACCTGCTGTTCAGCAACCGTGAGGTGGGTAACCCTCTCCCCATGCAGGCCCTCGTCGGTGGATTCGACGAGACCGGGCCCCATGTATTCAACTTGGACCCCTACGGCAGTCTCACAGAGGAGAAGATGGTCTCCACGGGGTCAGGGTCGCCCTTCGCATACGGTGTCCTTGAGTCCCAGTACGTGGAGGACGGCGCTTTGGACGAGATGCTCTCCGTCGTCGTGAAAGCCGTGGACTCGGCCATGAAGCGAGACGTCGCCAGCGGCGACAGCTTCGATGTCGCTGTCATCGACTCGGCTGGGTTCAGAGAGCTGTCCCCGGAGGAGAAGGCTGCAATACTCAACAACTGAGATCGATAAAATGTATCAGAACACGCAGGGCTTAACCTACTCAGAGATAAGGCAAGCGATACTTGACAAGATACCTCCCGAGGTAGGGATGACGCGGATAGAGTTCGAGGGCCCAAGGCTCGCTATATACTGTCAAAAGCCCGAGATACTTCAGGAGAGGGGCCACATCGTCGGCGAGATAGCCGGCGTAATCAAGAAGCGGATAGTGATCCGCAGCGACCCATCCGTGAGGCTGCCTGAGGCCCAGGCCGAGAGCATAATCAAAGAGATTCTTGACGAGGCTGGACTCGTTCAGGCTTACTTCGATCCCGCGCTGGGGGAGGTGGTTCTCGAGGTGGAGAAGCCCGGCGTCGCCATCGGTAAGAGCGGCTCAAACGTCTTAGAGATAGTTACGAGGACCCACTGGAGCCCTAACTTCGTGCGTTCTCCACCCATACCGTCCATGACGATCAAGCAGATCAGGGGCTTTCTCTACAGCAAGAGCAAGGAGAGGGAGCGGGTTCTCAGGGAGACCGGTGAATCCATCTTCAGACCCATCTACCAGCAGTCGGGCGACGTCAGGGTAACGTTCCTCGGCGGCAGCAGACAGGTGGGTAGGTCGGCGATCCTCGTCAAGACCCGTGAGAGCCAGATACTCCTCGACTGCGGCATCAACCCCGGCAGCAGGAGACCCATCCAGAGCTACCCAAGGCTGGACGTGGAGGAGTTCGACCTTAAAAACCTCGACGCCGTCGTCATAACTCACGCTCACCTGGACCACTGCGGCTTCCTTCCATACCTATACAAGTACGGGTACAGCGGCCCGGTCTACTGCAGCGAGCCCACTGCTAACGTCATGACGCTTCTCCAGAGCGACTACATCGATGTAACCCGGAAGGAGGGAAGCGTGCCGCCGTACAGCCCCGAAGACATATTAGAGGTAATACTTCACACCATCCCGCTGAGCTACGGCGATGTGACGGACATCTCCCCAGACGTGAGGCTCACCCTACATAACGCCGGCCACATCCTCGGCTCAAGCCTGGTTCACCTCCACATAGGCAAGGGTCTCCACAACATCGTGTACACAGGCGACTTCAAGTACGGGCCCACGGCGTTGCTGCAGCCGGCGTCCACCTACTTCCCCAGAGTCGAGACGCTGATAATGGAGGCGACCTACGGGAACCCCGACAACGTCTCTCCCAGCCGCGACGAGACCGACGCCCTGTTCGTTGAGATAGCGAACAACATCCTCAGGAAGGGAAAGGTGCTCATACCCGTCCCCGCCGTCGGCAGAGCCCAGGAGATACTGATGGTCATAAACAAGTACATGCAGAGCGGCGACCTGGTGGAGGTGCCCGTCTACATAGAGGGGATGATCAGCGAGGCTACTGGCATCCACACCGCCTACCCTGATTATCTTAGCCACGAGATTCGGGATCAGATACTGAAGCAGGGCGTTAACCCCTTCGAGAGCGACTACTTCACGGTGGTGAAGCAGCACGACAGCCGCGACGAGATCGTTGAGGGGGGGCCATGCATAATCATGGCGACGGCGGGCATGATGGAGGGGGGCCCAGTGATTGACTACTTCAAACGCCTTGCGCCCTACGACGAGAACGGGCTGATCTTCGTCAGCTACCAGGTGACAGGGACCATGGGTCAACGCGTCCAGTCGGGGATGGGCTCGGCTCAGATGTACAACCAGGAGGGCAAGCTGCAGGTGATAAACATCGACATGAGCGTCCACACGGTGGAGGGCTTCTCTGGGCACAGCGACAGGAGGCAGCTTGTCAACTATGTGCGCAGGCTGAGGCCGCAGCCGAAGCGGGTGTTCGTGGTCCACGGCGAGGAGTCGAAGTGCGAGAACCTCGCGAGAACCGTATCCAAGATGAGGGGCGTTCGGGGTCACGCGCCGAGGCTGCTTGACACGTTCAGGCTAGCCTAGTCTCGGCTCCGCCAGATCCTGATGTTCTTAGGCGTCACTATCACTCTTTCTTCTCCGAGGCGGGCGATGTCCCCCTCTATGAGCTGGGCGTACTCGTTGAGCTCGTTGATGCCTCTCTTGACGTCCTCTATGTTGTGCTTGGCGAGGGGGCTGACGTTGCAGATGACGATGTTGCCTGCCCTCACCTCCGCCTTGATGACGTCTATGTCCTCGTAGGCCCTGAGGGGGATCGCCTTTATGTACCGTGACGCAGAAAGCTCACGCTCCTCCTCCGATTTGCCTACCAGCCTGTCGAGCATGCTCCTCACTCAGTTAATTCCTCTGTACTGTTATATAATATGTTAATGGACGTTGTATAGATTTTTCCATAGAAAATGATGCTTTTCCGTGTATTTCCCCACGTTTTCGTTAGTATATTTTATTTTGATCAGCCCTTCATCTACATAGTGAACAGGTATGCTCATCCTTTCTGACGGGGACATAGCGAAGCTCCTTGACATGGGCGAGGTCATCGACACAGTGGAGGAGGCGTTCAGGGAGTACGCGGATGGAGACGTGGTCATGCCCACCAGGAGCACCATCATGGTGCCCAAGTACAACGGCAGCATAAGCTTCATGCCCAGCTACCTCACCGGCGTCGACGCCCAGGCCACCAAGATAATCAGCATCTACCCCGACAACAGGGAGAAGGGGCTCCCCACCACCGCCGCGTGGATAGTGGTCAACGACCCTGAGACCGGGATGATCGAGGCGTTCATGGACGCCACCTACCTGACGGCCATGAGGACCGGCGCGGTAACAGGAGTAGCGGCACGGTACCTGGCCCCTGAGGACTCGAAGGTTGTGGCCATATTCGGCGCCGGCGTGCAGGGGCGCACCCAGGCCTGGGCCGCCTGCACGGTCAGGGACATCGAGCGAGTCTACGTCTACGACCTGTACAAGGAGGCGCGTGAACGGTTCGCCGAGGAGATGACCGAGAAGCTGGGGGTAGAGGTGGTCCCCGCAGCCAGCGGCGAGGAGGCGTGCAGGGACGCCGACATAGTGCTAACCGCGACCACCAGCCCCAAGCCCGTGATTAGGCGGAGGTGGCTGAAAGACAGGGTTCACGTGAGCGCCATCGGGGCATTCTACCCCGACTGGAGGGAGCTGGACACCGCCACGGTGGCCGAGAGCAAGCTGGTAATCGACGACTACGAGGGAATAATGCTGGAGGCCGGGGACGTGCTAATACCCATAGCGGAGGGCGCCATGACGGAGGACCATATCTACGCCGAGCTGAAGGAGCTCGTCTCGGGCCAGAAGGAGGGACGCACACCGGCGGACGGGGTGACGGTGTTCAAATCCGTGGGCATCGCCATACAGGACAGCAGCGTGGCTAACCTCGTTCTCAGGAAGCTGAGGCACTGACCCGCGTCGCCTTGTTTTCACCAAGAAGGTTTGCTCCATCGAGAACTACCCCGACGAGGGCTGGTCGAGCGCCTCTCGGCTTCCCTCAGCTCCTGACATCACGAACATGAAACCTCTTTGGTTGCTACCCTCACTGTTTTATTCCAGCTTCCTCATAGTAAACCGATTCACAGGCCCTGCGAGGCGTGTTGACACGGTTAAGAAGTTCAAGATCACGATAGATGAGGACAAGTGCAAGGGCTGCCTCATATGCGTCCACGTCTGTGAACGGCGTGGAGGCAAGATACTCAAGCCATCGGACAGGAAGACGGCGCTGGGCGGCATAAAGCCGGTGCCCGAGGGGGTATGCATCGGCTGCCGCTGGTGCGAGCGGTACTGCCCCGACTTCGCGCTGTACGTGGAGGAGACACAGGATGCTTGAACCCGGTAGACATTTTACCTTGGGCAACGTGGCGTGCGCCGAGGGCGCGTTGAGGGCGGGGTGCAGGTTCTTCGCCGGCTACCCGATAACGCCGGCGAGCGAGATAAGCCACCACATCGCCGCCGAGATACCCAAGGTGGGAGGCTATTACCTCCAGATGGAGGACGAGATCGCGAGCATAGCCAGCGTCATAGGCGCCAGCTGGGCGGGGGCAAAGGCCATGACTGCTACGAGCGGCCCCGGGTACAGCCTCATGCAGGAGAACATAGGGTACGCCCACATGACGGAGACGCCGCTGGTGCTCGTGAACGTCCAGCGCAGCGGCCCCAGCACAGGGCAGGCCACCCAGCCGAGCCAGCAGGACATCATGCAGGCCAGGTACGGTAGCCACGGAGACTACGAGGTGATAGCCGTCAGCCCGTGGAGCGTCCAGGAGATGTTCGACCTCACCGTCCGGGCGTTCAACCTAGCCGAGAGTTACAGGACCCCGGTGATGCTCATGGCGGACGGCATGGTGGGCCACATGAAGGAGAAGCTGACGGTGCCGGAGAATGTGGATGTCGTGGACAGGAGGAAGCCGACGAGCAAGGAGGACACTCCGTGGGGGACGGACGATCCCAGCGGCGTGCCTCCGATGCCCGCTTTCGGCGAGGGATACGCCCTCCTCGTCACAGGCTCGACCCACAGGCCGGACGGCGTACGCAACTTCG
>CAZQOX010000077.1:0-5882 GCA_964594895.1 uncultured Candidatus Bathyarchaeia archaeon | reverse complement strand
GCCCTGTACTACAAGTACGAGGACGAGGTCCAGAAGAAGGCGTTCAGGAAGGTCATGCAGGACATCTGTAACAAGATGAGCGAGGGCAAGTGGGACTCCGTCTACAAGAAGCTCTACCGTGCGGATCAGAAGGAAAAGGTGTTTTAGGTAGCTAGCCGGAACCCGTCCAAAGCCGAAATATCTGTCACCAACTAATTCTCTATGCGGTTACACATGTTAAGGTTTAAAAAGTATTCAACGTTATCAATACCGGTAAGACTCGTTGTTTCATTGCGTTTCCCAACGTTAAGAGGCGAGTCTTACCACCTTCTAAGACCCGTGTATTCTTGGTGGCAGGAGGTTTTGATTAACTGATTGTAACCGCATCCCTCCCACGAGGAAACATGGATGCTTTTGTCTCACTTGTTCATGACGAAAAAGGTCTATACTTGCCCCACATACGAAGCGTTCCACGGAGGCAGATAGTACTCGAAGTAAAGCATCTTCCCGTACTCCGTGTCCTCGTAGCCCGCGGCGATCACGTTGAGGAGGCAGGCCTTCGTCAAGACCCGTAGGACTTCCTCCTGAGAGGAGGCCTTGGGTTCGCCGACCAGTATCTTCAGGGTGTCTCCGTCCATCTTGACGCCCGCTACATCGATGACCTTGTCCAGCCTCTCGATGAAGTCGGCGACGTACTCTCCCTCGAACGTGAGGTTCGTCCCGATGCTTCTAATCTGGTCCAGCGCCTTCCTCGTTTCCTCGTTCAACATAGACAGACTCAGTCGGTGACGGCGTGAATTAACCTTTACTTTCCTTGGTTCATCCTGACGAGCGACGCCGTCGACGGCACCGCGAGCACCCACGAGACTACGTGGGAAAAGAAATGGTTATACCCGATTTCGTGTCGTTGCCTCGCCTTCTATTTTCTCATCAGGTCTTTACATTCTCAGAGGCAGGGTTTGAACTCGCCCTGTAACACTCAACAAATATCTTTGGCGTTCAAATAGCTTCATTTTCTGTTCTGAGGGTTATCATCATCTATCTCAACGAATAAACATCTGAAGGGAGGTTCGCCTCTGTCATCAAACGAACATTCAAGTTTGAAATTATTAATTAAATTTAATAACAATTACACTCCTGATAAGAGGAATGCAAAGGGATCGTATGGTAATGGACGATGCTGAGAGCTACAAGTCCTTGGTTGATATGGTGTTTGAACGTCATCGTCATCGTCACCCCATTCAAAGTACGCTTATTCCCATCCTCCAAGACATACAGTCGGAGTTGGGATATCTTCCTGAACAAGCGCTGGAGAGGGTGTCCCAGCTCTTGAGAGTATCCACGAGTCACATCTATGGTGTCGTCACGTTCTATCACCAGTTTAGGCTTAAACCTAGAGGCAAGCACCTGATCTCCGTTTGCCGGGGCACAGCTTGCCACGTTAAAGGCTCTTTAAACGTTAACGATTTCCTGATGAGAGAACTCAAGGTTTCCTCCCAAGCAGATACCTCTGAAGATGGCCTCTTCACGCTTCAACAGGTCAGATGCGTTGGAGCGTGCAGCCTAGCCCCCGTTTTAAAGATTGATGAGGACTTCTACGGAAACGTGGACACCGCGAAGGTGCGTCAAATACTTTCAAGGTATCGGAGAGGGGGCTGAGTCAATCTGTGAACCTCATGGAGAAATGCTGCGATCTATGCACCCACGAAAAGGACGCCCCTTGCCCAGACTATGTAATCTGCAGAACACGAGGCCCCATCTGTCACTCTTCCGATGAGTGCCGATCCAAGAAACTGGCGTCAGTGGAAGAAACCCTGTACGGGGAGAACGGAATCAGGGTCACCGTCGGAACCAGCACATGCGGCCTCGCCTCGGGGGCTCAATCAGTCTTTGACGCCCTAGAGAGAAAACTCTCGGAGAAGGCTCCGGGAACGAAGCTAGTCAGGACCGGGTGTATGGGTTCCTGCTACGCAGAGGTAATTTTTGAGGTCGAGAGAAAAGGGGACTCTCCTGCGATCTATAGCAACGTCACCCCTGAAGGAGTTGGAAGCTTACTGGACTCGTATCTCGACGGCGACGTGAGCAGAGCCTTCGCTCTCAGAGCCAAGACCGGGACGATGAGAGGCGAGGAAGATGTGCCGCTCCTAGATGAGATCCCTTTCTTCAGGCACCAGGAGAGAGACGCCATCCAGAGCTGCGGGATCATCGACCCCAAATCGATAGAGGAATACATCATCTCCGGTGGCTACCAGGCGTTATCCCGCGTCCTGAAAGAGATGAGCCCTGAGACGGTCATCGAGGAAGTCATGGAGTCCGGTCTAAGAGGGAGAGGCGGCGCCGGCTTCCCGACGGGCCTCAAATGGAAGTTCTGTCGTCAGACGAAAGGCGACGTCAAATACATGATATGTAACGCCGACGAGGGGGACCCAGGCGCGTTCATGAACAGGCTCACGGCTGAAGGCGACCCACACAGAGTCCTGGAGGGCCTGATCATCGCGGCCTACGCGACGGGCGCGAGTGAAGGCTACATCTTCGTCAGGGCGGAGAAGCCCCTCATGGCTGAGCACCTGGCTCAAGCGATCCGAGATGCAAAGAAGCATGGTCTGCTGGGTGAAAACATCCTGGGTTCAGGCTTCAGTCTCGAGGTGAGACCTATGTTGAGCGCGGGGGCGTTTGTTTGTGGCGAGGAGACCGCCATGATCGCGGCGATCGAGGGAAAGAGAGCCATGCCCCGGCCGAGGCCGCCCTTCCCCGCCATAAAGGGTCTCTGGGATAAGCCGACGACCATAAACAACGTCGAGACCCTTGCACACATCCCGACGATAATCGTGAAAGGGGCAGCCGAGTACGTCAAGTTGGGCACGGAGAAGAGCAAGGGAACCAAGGTATACTGTTTGGCCGGCGACGTCACGAGGACAGGCGCCGCCGAGGTGCCCCTGGGAATGTCGCTGAAGAAGCTCATCTTCGACATCGGCGGCGGAGTCCCAGATGGTAAGAGGCTCAAGGCCGTACAGATCGGAGGACCTTCGGGAGGCTGCCTCCCCTACGATTCCTTGGACCTGCCCATCGACTACGAGTCGCTACAAGACGCCGGGACCATAATGGGGTCTGGCGGGATCATCGTGCTCGACGAAGACACCTGTATGGTCGATCTCGCCAAGTATTTCTTGAACTTCACGACCGCGGAGTCCTGCGGAAAATGCACTCCATGCAGGATCGGGCTTCAAGCCATGCTCCAGACGGTGGAGAGGATAACGGAAGGATCAGGTCGAGACGATGACGTCGAGACGCTTCAAATGTTGTCCAAGACCATCGCCGACGCGTCCCTCTGCGCGTTAGGCCGGACAGCGCCGAACCCGGTCCTCAGCACCCTCAGATACTTCAGAAGCGAGTATGAGGCCCACGTCACGGGAGACAGCTGCCCAGCTCACGTCTGCAAGCACTTCATGAAGGGATACGAGGTATCCGGCGACACTTGTAAAGGCTGTGAACTATGCGTCAAAGAGTGTCCGACAGAAGCCATCTCCATGATTGAAGCACAAGCCAGTGAAACTCAGAAAATAGCGTGTATCGACGCAGAGAAGTGCGTGAAATGTGGAAACTGCCAGAGAAGATGCCCGTTCAACGCCATCAGGGAGGTTTGGTAGCCGATGAGCATAGAAGCTGATGAATCGAGGGTTGAACTCGAGATCGACGGAAAGAAGCTCGTTGGGCGACCCGGACAAACCATCCTAGAGGTCGCGGAGGGCCATGGGATATACATACCTACGCTCTGCTCACACCCAAAGCTATCCCCGACGGGGGCTTGCAGGGTGTGTCTGGTCGATGTAGGTAGGAAGGACAGGCTAGAGACCGCCTGCACAACGCCCATAAGTAGAGGGATGGTAGTGGAAACAGCGAACGAACGCATTACTGCTTCCAGACGAGTCATCGTAGAGCTGATGATCGACGACCTCAGCGTCGACGTCCACAGCCTCGAAAAAGACGGGGAAAACGTTCTCCTCGAACTCGCCGAAAGCCTCGGGGTAAAACTCGACAGGAAGAAGCTTCTCACCAAGGTCAAGGAAGAGAAGCCGACGGACGCCAGAAACCCTGTCATCATCCGTGAGCCCGATAAATGTATCCTGTGCGGACGATGTGTAAACGCCTGCAACGAGTTGAAGCGTTACGGGGTGATCAACTTTGAGGGCCGCGGCTACACCATGAGCATCAACTCAGGGATAGAGCAGTCACTCCTGGAGTCGGGCTGTGCCTCATGCGGAATGTGTGTGGAGGTATGCCCCACTGGAGCCTTCAGACCCCTGGCCAGGGAGCTGGTCCAACGAGAGATAGATGAAATAATGAAGGAAGGCACGGTCTACCCCGTCTCGTCTTTAACACTGTCCAGGAGAGACAAGTTGGGTTTACCCCCCCTTGAAGAACCGGATGTATCTGACTTGGCGATTATCGCCGAGAAGATGAAGTCGGTGAATGAGACATGCGTCGATGGAGGCGACGATAATTGACTGAGAAATTCGCGTTCTATAGAGGCTGCTTCATTCCTTCCAGAGCCCCTCACATCGAGTATGTCGCCAGGGAGATACTGCCTCAGCTTGGTATAGAGCTGATGGATGTGGGTGGATTCACTTGCTGCCCGGAGCCCACCGGGTTCGGCCTTCACGAGAAGCTGACATGGATGACGATAGCAGCCAGAAACATCAGCCTCGCGGAAGAGCATGATCTAGACATAATTACCCTATGCAACGGCTGCTACTACACGTTGAAACACACGGTAGAGGAGCTAGAAAGCGTCGAGCTGAGGCAGAGGGTGAACGAGGTCCTGGCTGAGACTGGCCACGAGTTCAGGGGAAGATCCCGGGTCAAGCACTTCATCCAAGTTCTAAACGAAGATATCGGTAAAAACAAAATCATGAAGATGGTGAAAACACCGTTAGAGGGCTTAAAGGTAGCAACTCACACAGGATGCCACTTCTCGAACCGCTTCGGGATGGACGCACAGATACTGGACGAGATGGTCTCCATACTAGGCGCCACCAGCGTCGAGTACGACTTCAAGAACCTGTGCTGCGGCTGGACGTTCGGAGCGTATGGGCAGCGAGACGAGGAGTACACCTGGCTGAAGAACAGGTTAGACAGCGTGAAGAAGGCTGAAGCCGACTGCATCAACGTGATCTGCCCACAGTGCTTCAACCAGTTCGACACAGGCCAGATGAGGGCTGCAAGAAAGGTAGACATACCCTTCAAGATACCTGTGCTGTACTATCTCCAGACCCTTGGGCTGGCGATGGGCTACAGCCTGGAAGAGATGCAGTACGGCTCACACAGGATAAAAGACGCGGGGTTCGACGCAAAGGTGCAGAGGATACTCGGCGCTTAACTTGCTCCGATGACGCCCATGGTGAGAGACGGCTGTCAGAGATGGCACAGCCTCATGAGGTTCCTCGTCGCCGCCTCTCCAACCTGCATCCTTTTTAGTCCCTTGACCTCACCGATGGCGTCGCAGACTGTGTGCACCCCCTGAGGGGTACCCGAGTCGGTCTCAGTGAGCAGGTACTCCAGCGGCGTCCATCTCACAGCCTCAAGGTATTCGGGCTCCTTACTCTGGATGGTTCGCAGCCCAACCGAGAGATAGATGCCGTTCTCGACGCAGCGCTTGGCGTAGTCCAGATCCTTGCTGAAACCATGGATCGCCAACCCAACCTCTACGTTTCCCGAGTCGATTAGGATGTCCAAGATCTCGTCTCCATCTGCTCTGTCGTGGACGATGGCTGGGAGCCCCAGCTCCTTGGCTAGCCTCAGCTGGCCCCTGAGGCTCTCGATCTGGGTGTCCCTGTCGATGTACCTATCCTCCCTGACCCACTCCTTGGTCATGCGGCCCTTGAAGTCGAGCCCTATCTCGCTTA